>CAZJCB010000011.1:0-11934 GCA_964544245.1 uncultured Christensenella sp. | reverse complement strand
GCCGACGAGGGCGAGCCCGGCACCAACAAGGACAGGGTCATCCTCTCCGGCGACCCCCACAGCGTGTTTGAGGGCATGGCCATCGCGGCCTGGACAGCCGGCGCGGACAAGGGGTTCCTCTACCTCAGGCGGGAATACCCTTACGTCGCCCCCATCCTGGAGCAGGCGCTGAAGAGCGCCCGGGAGGAGAACTGCCTGGGCATGAACATCCTGGGGTCCTCCTTCCATTTCGACATCGAGGTCGTTTCCGGCGGCGGCGCCTACGTTTGCGGCGAGGAGACGGCGCTGATCGAGTCCATCGAAGGCCGCCGGGGCGAACCGCGCTTCAAGCCGCCCTATCCCGGCCTGACGGGCCTGTACGGGAAGCCGACGGTGGTCAACAACGTGGAGACGCTGGCCAACGTGCCCGTCATCCTGCAGAAGGGCGGCGAATGGTTCAGCCATATCGGCGTGCCCGGCTGCACGGGCACCAAGGTCTTCACCCTGTGCGGGAACATCACGCAGAAAGGCGTGTTTGAATACCCCATGGGCACCAACCTGCGGGACATCTACGACACCCACGGCGGGGTGAAGGACAACTGCGACCTGCTCGGCTTCATGCTGGGCGGGCAGTCAGGCAACCTCATCAACGCGGACCAGATCGACCTGCCCATGGACATCGACTCCTGCCAGCAGGCGGAAAGCGTGCTGGGCACCGGCACCATCATGGTGATCGACGACCGGCACGACATCCTGGACATCGTGGAGAACATCATGTCCTTCTTCATCCAGGAGAGCTGCGGCAAGTGCACGCCCTGCCGGGAGGGGAACATCCGCATCTACGAGATCCTGCGGCGCATCAACGTCGGGGAAGGCCGGATGGAGGACCTGGCGCTGCTGGAGGACCTGGCGTCCACCATGAACGTGGCCAGCCTGTGCGGGCTGGGCCAGAACTCCTCCGTCGCGGTCATCACCAGCCTGCACAATTTTCGGTCCGTGTATGAAAAGGCCGTCAGAAGGGGGCGCATCGCATGATCAGGCTGAGGATCGACGGGCTGCAGGTGGAGGTGCGGGAGGGGGCCACCCTGCTGGACGCGGCCAGGAAGCTGGACATCCACATCCCCACCCTCTGCTTCCACCCGGACCAGGACGTCAAGGCCAACTGCCGCATCTGCGTGGTGGAGCTGGAGGGCAGCAAGCTGCTGGTCCCGGCCTGTTCCTACCCCGCGGAGGACGGCATGTCCCTGCGCACCCATTCGCCCAAAGTGAGGCGGGCGCGCCGGAACATCCTGGAACTTATCCTCGCCCGGCACGCGCAGGACTGCCTGCACTGCGACCGCTCCGGTACCTGCGAACTGCAGGCGGTGTCCGAGGAGATGCATTTCGTCAAGGTGCCCCGCTACCCCTACGTGGCGCGCCCGGACGAGCAGGACAATTCCTCGCCCTCCGTCTCGCGCAACTCCGCAAAGTGCGTCACCTGCGGCCGCTGCGAATACGCATGCGGCGAGGTGCAGACGGTGCACGCGCTGTCCAAGGCGGGGCGCGGGTTTGAGGTGCAGTTCCGCCCGGCGTACGGCCGCCCGCTGGCGGAGAGCATCTGCGTCAACTGCGGCCAGTGCGTGCAGGCCTGCCCGACGGGCGCGCTCACCATCCGCGACGATACGCAGCTCATCTGGCACACCTTCGCCGACCTCAAGAAAACCGTCGTCGCGCAGGTCGCCCCCGCGGTGCGCGTCACCCTGGCCGAAGCCCTGGGCGAGCCGCCCGGCAGCGTCAGCACCGGCCGGATGGTCACCGCGATGAAGCGCGTGGGCTTCCATACGGTGTTTGACACGGATTTCACGGCGGACCTGACCATCATGGAGGAGGGCACGGAACTGCTGGGCCGCATCAAACAGGGCGGCACGCTGCCCATGCTCACCTCCTGCTGCCCGGCCTGGATCAAGTTCTGCGAGACCTTCTACCCCGAGTACATCCCCAACCTCTCCACCTGCAAATCCCCCCAGCAGATGTTCGGCGCACTGCTGAAGACCTATTACGCGGAAAAAACCGGGAAGCGCCCGGAGGACATCCTCAGCGTGTCCGTGATGCCCTGCACGGCGAAGAAATTCGAGGAGACCCGCCCCGAAATGGGGAGGAACGGCATCCGGGACGTGGACGCGGTCATCACGGCGCAGGAACTGGCGCGGATGATCCGCAGCGCCGGCATCCGTTTTGACACCCTGCCGGAGACGCCCTTTGACGCGCCCTTCGGCCTGGGTTCCGGCGCCGGGGAGATCTTCGGCTCCTCAGGCGGCGTGACGGAGGCCGCGCTGCGCACAGTGTACGAGGCAGTGACCGGCAAACCGCTGGAGCGCCTGGACATCAAGGCCGTGCGCGGCCTGGAAGGCGTGAAGGAGGCCTCCGTGGACCTGGACGGGCTGAAGGTCAGGGTGGCGGTGGCCAACGGGCTGGGCAACGCCCGAAAAGTCATGGACCTGGTGAAGGCCGGGAAGGCGGATTATCACTTCATCGAGATCATGGCCTGCCCCGGCGGGTGCATCGGCGGCGGCGGCAATCCCATCCGGAGGAACGAACTCATGAAGCCGCGGCTGGACGCGGTGTACCGGCTGGACAGGGAACTGCCCATCCGTAAATCCCATGAGAACCCGGCTGTGAATGCGCTGTACGCGGAATACCTGGGCGAGCCCAACGGGCACCGGCCGCACGCGCTGCTGCACACTGGCTACGTCAACCGCAGCGGGCTGCTGGGGTAAGGAATGATGCCTCTTTGCGCATACTGCGGACACAGGCCTTCCCGTCCGCGGCAGGCCCTGAAAGGGTGGGTTTGAGCATGGCCGTCGATGTCCGGCGCTGCCCCGCCTGCGGAAGCGTGAACGCCGTCAGGATCGTGTACGGTTTCCCGACGCAGGCGGATGAAAAGCAGGCGGAAGAGGGGAAGATCCGGCTGGGCGGCGACCGCGTCAGCGAAGACGCCCCGGACTGCCGCTGCCGGGACTGCGGCCATGAGTGGAACAGGCGGGAGGCAATCACCGAGGCCTGCGGCCGCGTCAGGAGGGTCCGCGCCTGCGTGAGCAGCCAGTTCACCGGGTACAAGGACGTCAGCGTCGATTTATCCGGCGGGACCCTCGCCTGGGACCAGTACAGCAGCCGGGAATCGGAACATTTTATCAGGAGGGTCGGCGAACCGGACCTTGAGCGGTTCAGGAAGAGGCTGGCCATTCTCGGCGTGCTGGACTGGAAGAGCGCCTACGTCCTGCCGGACGTCCTCGCCGGCGTCAAGTGGACCCTGGACATCACATTGGACGGCAAAAACGTCCGGAAATACGGCAGCAACGCCTATCCCCCCAAGTGGGAAGCGTTCTGCAGGCTTCTCAGCGACCTGAGCGGCAGGGAGTTCGGATAAAAAGCCTAAAAGGGCATCAGACCGGGCGTTCCGCTCAGCGCTCTGCGCCCCTGCCATCAAACTGTTCTTTGCCGGAAAAGCCCCGCCCTTCTTTCCCCTTCGCCGCGCCGCCGTCAGCCCCTGTCGCTTTCCTGTCCCTCATTTTCTCCACAGGAAAGACCCCTCAACGTGATCATGTATCCCCGTGGACAGGAACCCGGAAAGCGGAAAATCAGCGGCAGCCGGTCCT
This sequence comes from uncultured Christensenella sp., assembly GCA_964544245.1. Lineage (GTDB taxonomy): Bacteria > Bacillota > Clostridia > Christensenellales > Aristaeellaceae > UBA6115. Next base: position 8,320 of record CAZJCB010000011.1, on the reverse strand, counting down.
GTCAGTTCTGCACGGCCGCGTAGCCGTCGTCGATGGTGACGACGGCGTAGTATTTGGGATTCTTCCTGCCCAACAGCGCGCCGAGGGCCTGTTTGAGGGCCTGGTCGCCCATGCCGAGGTCCGGGGGCCTGATGCAGTCAAAGATGACGTTGGTGTGGGTGTGCCCCTTGACCAGCCGCAGGTCGTGGATGGTGAGCCCGGGATGGATCTCCCTGACCGCCTCAGCCAGCCAGCGGCGCAGGTCGAGGACCGCCTGGTCCTGGGTCACGATGGGGTCCAGGTGCACGATCATGTGCAGCTGGCGTTCCTTCAGGAAATCCCGCTCGATGCTGTCGATCACGTCATGACTGCGCATGACGTCCCCTTCGGCGGCCATCTCCACGTGCACGCTGCCGAAGCGCCGCCCGGGCCCGTAGTCGTGGATCATCAGGTCGTGCGTGCCCAGCACGCCCGGATACCCCATGATCCTCTCGCGGATCTCGCGCACCAGCGCGGGGTCGGGCGCCCTGCCCAGCAGGGGGTCCAGGGTGTCCCTTACCAGCCCGAAGCCCGAATACAGGATGTACCCGGCGACCAGGAGCCCGATCCAGCCATCCAGATCCACCCTGAAGAAATGGGATGCCAGCGCCGCCAGCAGCACGGCCGTGGTCGTGACCACGTCATTTCGCGCGTCAGCGCCCGCCGCCCTGAGCGCCTGGGAACTGATGGCCATGCCGGTAGAGCGGTAAAAGCCCGCCATCCAGAGCTTGAGCAGGATGGACGCGCCCAATACGCCCGCCGTCAGCCAGGTGAACCGGACCGGGGCGGGATGGAGCACTTTGTCAAGGCTGGACCTGAGCAGTTCCGCTCCGATGACCATGACCAGGATCGACACCGTCAGCCCGGCCAGGTATTCATAACGGGCGTGCCCGAAGGGATGCTCCGTGTCGGCGGGCTTGGCGGACAAACGGAAGCCCAGCAGGCTGATGACGCTGGAGGTGGCGTCGGACAGGTTGTTGAAGGCGTCCGCCATGATGGAAATGGATCCCGACAGCAGCGCAACGGTGAGCTTGCCCAATACCAGCAAGGCGTTGCAAACGATGCCCGTCAAACTGGCCATGCGGCCATAGGCACGACGGACCGCCGGGTCGCCCGTATCCCCGCTGCGCTTGATAAAGGTCCTGACCAGCCACCGCGTCAAAAGACCGCCCTCCTGTTGTCCCGGCCGCGCCGGAACGCGCCCGGACCATGTGTCCGGCGATTGACCGTTCCCGCCCATTCTATACCTGCCGTACGGAAAGTCAAACAGAAAAGGACAAGGCCTGCGAAGATGAGCGATTTTGGCCCTCAACGCTGTTGGGAGAAGAAAAATGCCTTTATTGTTGTCGATGAGAGCGACGTGCTGCCTTGAGCGGAAGCCTTTTCTGTGCCTTTCCGAAACCAGGCACAGATTAGGCACAGGATTAGGCACAGCCCGCAGCCCTTGATAAACCTCACTTTTTTGACGATATTATTCATTCTGTGCCTTTGTGCCAAATTTTTGGGGAAAAAGTAAAAAATGAAAACGAGAATGATACATAATGATGTAGAAAAAGAAAAAACGGAAGGCACAAAGGCACAGGACCAGATTATACATGATATAAAATTAGACGAATCAATGATAAAATGGCCTGTTCCCAATTTGTGCCCTACCAGAGCGTCGGAAGCCTTGGGCACAGAATCGCAAGGATACTATCCCATCCCGCGAACCCTTCCGGCATCACGGCGCCAAACAGGCTGGAGAAAGCCGAGAGGTTGCCCTCCATGGAAAGCAATAATCCTGTGAACGCAGGGATTGACGGGAATCTCCCGGCTGGCTTTAGCTCCCGGGCAGGCTTCGTCCGGACTTCAGGGGAGCACGATGCCAAAGTGCCGAATAGAATCGTGCCAAAGTGCCGAATGAATTCATGCCAAAGTGCCGAACGAAACCGTGCCAAAGTGCCGAACAATATTGCGTCAAAGTGCCGATTTGCATTGCAAATCAATTGATATTGCGTTATCATACAGCCTGTGAGGTGATGAAATGAAAGGCCAGTATAAACCGCGTGTTGCGGACCGGATATTAAAGGAAAAACTCGAAGCCAAAGGGGCCGTGCTGCTGGAGGGGGCCAAATGGTGCGGCAAGACCACTACAGCAGAACAAATAGCAGGAAGCGTCCTGTATATGCAGGATCCCCGCCAGAAAGAGCAAAACCTGAAACTGGCAAAGTTGGATCCCGGCCTGCTCCTTGCGGGCGTCACGCCCAGGCTGATTGACGAATGGCAGCTGGCGCCGAGTTTGTGGGACGCAGTTCGCTTTGAGGTGGATCAGCGGGATGCGTTCAACCAGTTTATACTGACAGGCTCAACAGTGCCTTCAGAGGACATGTCAAAAAGCCACAGCGGAACAGGCCGTATCGCACGCATGACCATGCGGCCGATGTCTCTCTTTGAGTCAGAAGACTCCAACGGGTCCGTTTCCCTCCAACGCTTGTTCTCAGGCCAGGAAGAAGCCAGCGCGCGAGCAGACCTGGATTTGCGCCGGATTGCATATCTGATCTGCCGGGGTGGCTGGCCCAAGGCGTTGGAGAATTCAGAACGCGTCGCGCTTCGCCAGGCATATGATTATTTCGATGCCGTGCTGGAAAGTGAACTTTCAGCTGCTGATGGGGTGGCAAGGAACAGGCAGAGAGTCAGGCTGTTGATGCGTTCGTATGCCCGGTCCGTCTCCTCTGATGCGAAATTGGCCAGCATCAGGGCGGATATGGCCGCAAATGAGGCGGATGCTTTATCGACCGATACGATCTATGCCTATATCAACGCTCTGAAGGGCATTTTTGTGATTGAAGATATGCCCGCCTGGAGCCCCAGGCTGCGTTCCGCAACAGCCATCCGCACTTCCGATACCAGGCATTTTGTAGATCCCTCCATCGCAGTGGCTGCCCTTGGCATCGGGCCGGATGATTTGCTCAGAGACCTGAACACCATGGGGCTGCTGTTTGAGTCGATGTGCATGCGGGACCTGCGGATCTATGCTGAGGCGTTGGACGGCACGGTCTGCCATTACCGGGACAGGACGGGGCTGGAGTGCGACGCGGTCGTGCACCTGCGCAACGGATCCTATGGCCTGGTTGAAGTGAAACTGGGAGGAGACGATATTGAGGCGGCAGCGAAAAACCTGAAAACGCTGGCCGACAAGATCGACCTGGACCGGATGCCGTCTCCTTCGTTCATGATGGTCATGACTGGAACGGCTTACGCATACCGGCGTGAAGACGGGGTATTCGTCATACCTGCCGGTTGCTTAAGGGTATAATCATGACCACGGAAAACACATACCGTGGCGAATTCGATCCCGCCGTGACAGAGGCGCTGACCCGGATGAAAAAGATCGACGTCCAGGCGCTCAGTGACGCGCAGAAGGGCGCCTCCCGGGGCCGCTGAGGGTTTCCGAAAACCGGACAGGGAGAGAATTTCCGTTAACCGGCCCCGGCCAGGGTCGATAGGCCTCCCCTGCGGTATACTCCAACTGTCCCGCTTGACGGGCCAGCCCGGGCACAGGCTCCGGCGCCCTGCCCCGGGGGACGGGAAGACAGGCGCGAAATCCCGGGAACAGCGCGTGAAAGAGGTTGAAAATGAAGGAACAGCCGGCGTTTGACAGGGTGAAGAAGGAGCACCTCCCGACACTGAAACAGTACGTGCCGGTCGTCGCGAGGGTCCACGGGGCGCATCACCCGGAATTCCACGAAGTCCAGGCGATCTTCAACGGCATCCTGAAGAAGAGCAAATCGAAGGGCTCCGCGAAGCCCGACCTGACGGGGGAATTCGCCCGGCTGCGGGAGGTCACGGACCATTACGCCGTGCCGGAGGACGTATGCGAAAGCTATGAGGCGGTCTACGGCATGCTGTCGGAACTGGACGCGGCCTGGCATACGGAACTGGAACAGTAAACCGCGAAGGGAGGATGGCGATTTGCAGAGGTTCGTGCTGCGCGGGAAAAACCACATAACGCTCATCGGCGGCGCCCTCATCGCGCTGGCGTTCCTCTTCGGCTCCGGGCTGGGAAAGGAAAGCCTGGCCCGCTGGGCGCTGATCGCCGCCTCCGTCCTGGGGGCCGCGCCCATCGCGATCCAGGCGTTCCAGGCGCTGCGGGTCAAGGTCGTCAGCATCGACGTGCTGGTGACGATCGCGGTCATCGGCGCGTTTCTCATCGGCGAGTATGAGGAATCGGCCATCGTCACCTTCCTTTTCCTCTTCGGCGCCTTCCTGGAGCAGCGCACCCTGAACAAGACCCGTTCCGCCATCAGGGAACTGACCGAGATGGCCCCGGAAAGCGCCCTGAAACAGGGGGAAAACGGCGGATTTGAGGAAGTGGGGATCGACGAGGTCGGCGTCGGCGACGTGCTGCTGGTCAAGACCGGCGCGAAGGTGCCCGTGGACGGCACGGTCCTGACGGGGGAAGGCCACGTCAACGAGGCGAGCATCACCGGCGAGTCCTTCCCGGCGGGCAAGGCGAAAGGCTCCCAGGTCTATGCCGGGACCATCCTGGAAAACGGGACCCTCCAGATCCTCGCGGACCGCGTGGGCGAAGACACCACCTTCGGCCGGATCATCGAGCTGGTCGAGGAAGCGCAGGACTCCAAGTCCGAGGCCGAGCGCTTCATCGACAGGTTTTCAAAGTACTACACCCCCGCCGTCATCCTCCTGGCCCTCGCCGTCTGGCTCTTCTCCCGGGACATCGAGCTCGCCATCACCGTGCTGGTCCTGGGCTGCCCCGGCGCGCTGGTGATCGGCGTGCCGGTGTCCAACGTCGCGGGCATCGGCAACGGGGCGCGCCACGGCATCCTGCTCAAGGGCAGCGAGGTCATCCAGGCCTTCAGCAGGGTGGACACCGTCGCGTTTGACAAGACCGGCACGCTGACCGTCGGGAACCCGGAAGTGGCGGAGGCGGAAACCTATCTGGAAGACGCCGGCAGGGCCCTTGGCTACCTGGCCAGCGTGGAAAGCGAATCAGACCATCCCCTGGCCAGGGCGGTGCTGGCCTACGCCGGCGGGACACGGCTGTACCCCGTCCAGGGCACCGACGTCGTCAAAGGCGGCGGGATCGTCGCCCGGGTGGACGGCCACAGGGTCGCCGTGGGCAACATGGCCCTGATGGAAGCGGAAAACGTGCGCCTGGATGAAAAGGCGCGGGCGGACGTCACACGCTTTGAGGGGAACGGCAACTCGCTCGTCCTGGCGTCCCTGGACGGCAGGCTCTTCGCGCTGCTGGGCGTGCGCGACCGGATCCGGCCGGACGTCAAACAACATTTGCAGAAACTGAAGGACCTGCGGGTCAGGAACCTGATCGTCCTGTCCGGGGACAACCAGGGCACCGTGGACCGGGTGGCGCGGGAAATCGGGCTGACGGAAGCCCACGGGCACCTGCTGCCGGAGGATAAATCGGCCTTCATCAAAAAGCTGCAGGCGGCGGGCCGGGTCGTGGCGTTCGTGGGCGACGGGGTCAACGACAGCCCCTCGCTGGCCCAGGCGGACATCGGCATCGCGATGGGCGGCGGCACGGACGTGGCGATCGAGACCTCGGACGTCGTCCTGATGAATTCGGATTTCAGCCGCCTGCCCCATGCCCTGGGTCTGACCAAGGCGACGGCGAACAACATGCGCCAGAACATCGCCATCGCGGTGGGCGTCGTGCTGTTCCTGCTTTCCAACGTCTTCTTCAGCGAATGGATGAACATGTCCATCGGCATGCTGGTCCACGAGGCCAGCATCCTGGCCGTCATCCTCAACGGCATGCGGCTGCTCAGGTACAGGCTGCGGCAGGAACGATGAAGGCTGAAACACCGTCAGGACGGGGAAACCCTGGGGGATTCCATCCCCCAAACCCCCTGGCAAGGGACTTCGTCCCTTGACCCGGAATCATTGGCAAGATGACAGGATGTCCTGGATGATTCGAAAATGTATTGGAACAGAGGAGAAAAATCATGAAAAAAGCAACCATCCAACTGGAAACGCTGACCTGCCCGACCTGCGCGAAAAAGATCGACAGCGCGGTCAGGCAGCTGGACGGCGTCCAGAAAGACAGCGTGAGCGTGCTGTTCATCTCCAGCAAGGTCAAACTGGACTTTGACGACGCGAAGCTGACCATCGGGGACATCGAAAAGGCCATCACCACGCTCGGTTACGAAGTGAAAAAGTCCCAGGTGAAAGCCTGAAGGAATACTAAACCAAAAAACATAGGGATCCCCGGGGACGGAAGCTCCCGGGGACCTCATATGGACGGATTTTCAGCTTAAGCCAATTCCCTTTTCCCCGGCCAGAAGGAAATCAAACAGCCTGACAATCCGGATGCCTTCCTGCAGTACGGGCAGGCCGCATTCCAGCGCGATCACCATCTTCCCATAGTTGTCACGGATCTGCCGCAGGGGGTTCATTTCCCGCTCCCTGGTCTCCGGCGCGTCCATGTTTTCCGTGACCTGAACATAGAGCTTTTCATCCGCCTTTGTCGCCACAAAGTCGATTTCCTGATTGCCGACCTTTCCAACCGCCACGTCGAAACCGCGCCTCAACAGCTCGAAGTACACGACGTTTTCGATCGCGTGGCCCCTGTCGAGGTCACGGTAACCCAGGAGATAGTTGCGCAGCCCGATATCGACGATGTAATACTTGCCCAATGTGCTCAGGAATTCTTTTCCCTTGATGTCAAAACGCTTTATTTCGTAGAAAATGTAGGATTCCAGCAGCGCGCCGACGTAAGCCTGCACCGTCTGCACAGCCGGCTTGCCGCTTTTCTCCCGGTCCCCGAGCAGCCCCCTGCTTGCCAGCGTGTTGCTGATCGAGGTAGCGGAGGTGTTGCTGCCGATGTTGTCCGCAAGGAACATGATGATTTTCCGTAAAAGGTCCGGGTCCGTCAGCTGCCGCTGGCCCCTGCGTTTCTGGCGGTCCAATATGTCCATGACCACAACCGTAGAATATACGCCTTCCAGCAGGGCCAGCGCCTTGTCCTGCACAAGCCCGACGTCCGCGATGCCCGGCATGCCGCCAAACTTCATGAAGGCTTCAAACAGCTCCCGAACTTCATAGCTGCCGCCGCCGGCATCATGAACGCGCTTACGGACATCCCCGGCGGGGCTCAGGTATTCCTCAGTCTGATACCCGTGAAAGTACAGAAACTCCCTGAAGGAAAGGGGCAGCATCCTGATTTCAACATACCGTCCGGCCAGATAGGTGGAAAATTCAGAAGACAGCAGGTATGCGTTCGACCCGGTGAGGTAGATATCGCAGTTAAAATCGACCCTGAAGGAATTCACGGCGTCCTGCCATTGAAAGACGTGCTGGATCTCATCAAAGAACAGGTACATCCGCTTGTCCGGGACGAGCCGTGCCTTGACGTGGCGATACAGCGCGGGCGCGTCCATCTCCCGGTATTCCATGGATTCGAAGTTCATGAAGACAATCTGCCCGTCGGCTGTGCCGGTCTCCCGCAAATGTGCGATCATCAGCCGCAGCAGGCTGGACTTGCCGCACCTGCGGATCCCTGTGACCACCTTCACAGGTTCAGTATCCTGAAACGCGATCAGCCGGTTCAGGTATAAGTCGCGCTTTTTCAGGCTTGCCTGGTCCTTGTTCATGGAATCACCTCCATGTGCAGAGGATGCCATAAACTCCGAAAATTTTCAAGTTTATGTACTCCATGCTATAAACTTCATTTTCTTCGAAGTTTTTAGCATGGATGTGAAAAAGTTTTACCCGTGAAACAAAAAAAGTCAGTGTGTTGGAAACAGCAGCATCACCCTGCACTCAGGGCGGGACAGACCCGCCCTTTTCGGCTCTTGATTTGGACAATATCAAGAGTATTTGTGCGCTTCGTTGTCCTGCGCGGTATACAGGCGTATAATGGGGTTCAGGATTGAGCCGTGCGTCCGGCACGGCCGCTGACCCCGGACAACCGACCCGTATCCCGCACTGCGGCGCCCATTCCGCAGAGCTGGCCGCGCGCAGGATGACCCCGCCGCCGACCCTATGACCGCCCAAACCCGTCCCGAAGCAGCCTCCTGACCGACAGAAACCAGCAGCATCATAACAACAGAAAAGAGATGATCAGCCGTGAGGCGCGCAGAAACACGCGGGGGCACCCCTGCATGTGATAACGCGGCCTCTTTTCGCGCCGATCCCATGATCAATATTGAAGCTGTTTCACCCTCCAAAATATTTTTCTGACCCCCAAACCAAAAACCCTTTTCGTGCGTCTAATGGATGAAAGGCAGCAATGCGAAGGAGCATCAGATGACAGGCGAGGAGTTTTCCCAGCGCGTCGGTGAGA
>CAZJCB010000010.1:0-25760 GCA_964544245.1 uncultured Christensenella sp. | reverse complement strand
CCAGTTTGATCCTGGTTTCACTTGATGAGGTGACCGCCGCAGTCTGGGCAGGGCCATGACCCGGAACCCATAGGATGGTACTGCCCGACGCGAGTACCGGCCAAAAGCACCGGAATGGCTGGTCCACCTTTCGGGCACTGAGGTACTTGAGCAACGGCTGTGAACCATGCATGCCCAGCGGAACGATCCTGTCATCCTGCCTTGCCTGGCGTATGACCGCGCCCTTTAGGAGGTTCCCGTCAAAGGTTTGCTCTTTCCGTCCATCCCCAAGGTTTCCCGAAGGCTCTAGCTGTCGGGGCTGCGGCCAGTAGACATGTGAAGATTGTACTGCATGGGTAATAATATGCAACCTTATTTCAGAACGGAAAGCCTTCCCTCCTTTGGGCAAGTTGATTGTGAGTGGATATGACGATGACAAAGCGGCTTCACGAAGCGACTCTGTCTGCTTAAAATCAATCTCGATATCGCTTTCCCTGGTTATGCGCCGCAGGAGCCTGCGCTGCACAGCGGCATTTTCCCGCAGGAACGGTTCAATGAGCAGGAACACAAAGGGAGGGGTGAGTTTCGCATGTTTTTTCAGCCAGTCGTTTTCAAGGTGTTCCCAGGCAAGGTTTTCGTCGTGAAGCAAAATAGCTGTCTGCGACATACGCTCACTGATCCCGGGCGTTGCGGCTTCCATCAGGGGAAAAATTTTCAGACGGACGAAGTTTCTCATAAATTTCGTGTCATCGTTGCTTTCATCTTCAATCCACTCCGCATTTAGCCCTTTCAGGAAACTGATCAGTTCGCTCTTGGGTACCGGCAGGAAAGGCCGCCAGAACGGACCATTCAGTTCAGCCATTCCAGCGAGGCCGACGCTGCCTGTTCCATGCATCAAGCGCATTATCATGGTTTCCGCCTGGTCCCCGGCATGATGTGCCAGCGCTGTCACTTCCGAACCGGTTTCCTTCATTGCTTCCCGGAATGCCTGATAACGCAGTGCCCGCGCACGGGCTTCCAGATTGCCCCCCCAAGGCATTTCTACATGATTTTTCAGCAGTGTGATTCCCATCCGGTCCAGCAGCCTTGTCACCCACTGCTCTTCAGCGTCTGAAGAGATGCGGATCCCGTGATTGACGTGCGCACAGGACAGGCCGAACCCTTCCTCTTCCCTGAGCATTACCAGGGAGTGGAGCAGGGCTGTTGAATCTGAGCCGCCGGAAAATCCCAGCATTACGTTTGCCGGTTTTCCGATTCGGACATAGCTGGCTTTTAGCTGCTGAACTAGACCGTAGTGCTTTTTCATAAGCATATTCTAGTGAAGCGCATCAATATAATCAATAGCAACAGCATGCGACTGAGAGAAACGGATGCCTTCCTGAAAATGGGAGATTTAAACCTGCCTGGGATTTTTTGAGATATTGTTTACAAAATGTTCATAATAGACGTTGACCATCTTTGACCTATTGGTTATAATGCTATTGCCGGGGTTGATCCGGCCGAACAAGGATTTCATTCGACCAGGAGGTTAAGTTTATGTTTACCATGGTACCTTATCGCCGCTATTTGTCCAGACCATCAAGCACAGCCAGCACAATTTTCAATGACCCGTTCTTCCGCTCTTTCTTCAACAACTCAGAGAGCGCTCAGGTCAATGGTTTTTGCGTTGACATCAGGGAGAAAGAGGATTCCTATCAGATTGAAGCCGAGTTGCCGGGTCTGACGGAAGACCAGATCAACCTGACTGTGGATGAAGGAATGCTGACCATCAGCGCGGATTACCAGAGCGAAAACAAACAGGAAGAAGGCGGAAGGATCTATACCGAACGCCGCAGCGGACATATGGAACGCAGCTTCAACCTGGATAACATCGACTCGGAGAATATCCAGGCTAACTACAAGAACGGCATCCTGTACGTGACCCTTCCCAAAGAAAAGCCGGAAGAAAAAGTTGTCCGCAAGATCCCGATCAAGATTGAGGAAAAAGAAGAAAACCAAGGCTGAATAGATTGAGGACAAAAACCCGCCGCAACAGACTGCGGCGGGTTTTTGTAACTTATCCCCTTCGTGCTTGACGGTAACCGAGCAATCCATGTAATATCAGCTTGTGCAAATCCCACAATGGAGGGAAGACCGTTTTGAATTTTCTGAATTCAATTGAACGCAAACTCAGCAGGTTCCGCATCCAGCCATTTTTCCAGTACCTTGTGTTCATCATGGCAGGCGTCTATCTGCTTGACCTCTTTTTCCCGGCCTTTGGGTTGATCTATAAAATGAGCCTGTATACCCCATTAATATTCAAAGGCGAAATCTGGCGGCTGGCAACCTTCCTGCTGATTCCGCCGAGCGGCAGTATCCTTCAAACCTTGCTGACGCTCTATTTCTATTATTTTGTCGGTTCTGCGCTGGAAAGCCGATGGGGGGCAAGGCGTTTCCTGGTCTTCTATGCGATTGGCGCAGCATCTGCCATCGCAGCCGGACTCCTGACCGGCTTTGGCACGAACCTTTACCTGAACCTCTCGCTGTTCTTCGCCTTTGCCATTCAATACCCGAACTTTCAGCTGCTCCTTTTCTTCTTCCTTCCCATCAAGGTCAAGTGGCTGGCCCTGCTCAACGCCTTATATTATCTCTACGGGCTAATAGCGGGCAACTGGCCGGTGCGAATCTCCATCCTTTTCAGCCTTTTGAACATCTTCCTTTTTTTCGGGGGCGATCTGCTCAACCAGAGCCGGAGCGCGCTCGCGCAGTGGAAACGAAGGAGATTGTTCAAGATGAACTCGCGCTGAATATGCCCGGTATGCAAAACCGCCCCTTTGAGGCGGTTTTGTTTTATCTGGAAGGATGAGCGCAGACTGTAAGCCGAGTTCTGTCTTGAATGGCCATCTATCTACGCCGCCTGTCGCCAGGCTGCTTCAGCGAAGGTTGGAAGCGGAACGGGCGATTCCATATGCTCCCGGTTATCTTGCACCAAGTGGGGTTTACATGACGGACCAGTTGCCAGGCCGCCGGTGCGCTCTTGCCGCACCTTTCCACCCTTACCGATTGCTCGGCGGTATCTCTCTGTTGCACTTGCCTTGGAGTCGCCTCCACCAGCCGTTAGCTGGCACCCTGCCCTGCGGTGCTCGGACTTTCCTCATGCCTTCCGGCATGCGGCCATCCGTCTGCCTCATTCTTTCAATCGTTTGTCACCCAATGATCAGCCGACCGCAGGTTTCGCATTCCACTTCCTTCCCTGAACGGATGGCTGAAAGGACTGAAGAAGGGAAACCCATGTTACACCCGCCGCACTGCCCGTTGTTCAATTTTGCCATCGGCGGTGTGCAATGCTGTTTAATCGCGGTATACCTGGCCAGATATTCCGCTCCAATCCCTTTTTTCTTCTCTTCTGCGACAGCCCGCAAGCGGTCCAGCACCTCTGACTTCTCTTTGTACTCCTGATCATATTCGACGCGCAGCTGGTCAAACTCTTCCTTTGATTTGATGGCGCGCATCTTGATATCACGCTGTTTTCGGTCCCGGTCTGCCGCGCTTTTCCTGACCCTTCGGATCTCCTGGTCATAGTCGCTCAATGTACTGGAAAGCAACTCCGCTTCGTTGATGTACTGCTCAATTCCTTTGCTGGATGCCGGCGGCTCGTCCTGAATGCGTTTCTGCAATTGCTTCAACTGGTCATCCGCTAGGGAGATCGCGTCCTTGAGCGCGTCAATCCGGTCGGACATCGCCATCACTTCATTTTCCACTGTCTTCAGACTCTCCTGCTGGTCACGAATGTAATCGCGCAGCTTGAGAAGCTTCTGGCGCTTGGGGGACTGCCTGATGGAATGAGCCATCATGTCCGCTTCAGTGTCCGCTGTTTGATACTCCCACAGCAAGTCAAGTTGTGTCATCGTTTCCTCCCCGGGCTCATCCCAAATGGTAAGGCTGGCTTTGGGATACAAAAACCCGTACAGAATATTCTAACCTATCCAGGTATTTTTGTAAACCTGCCGCCATTGGGCGGAGCATAGGCGCTTCGGTGGCAAAATGCCCGCCTTCATAAATGACCAACCCCCTCGCCACCGCCTCTACAGCGTGATGATGGCGCACCTCACCTGTCAGCAGCGCCTGTGCCCCTGCGGAGATGGCTTCCTGGAAACCTTCGCTGTATGCTCTGCCGGCAATTGGGAGTGTCCTGACTGTCTTCCCAGGAACATCAAATAGAAATACAGGGTTGCCAAGGGCGATGCTGATTGTGCCCTTCAGCGTTTCGGCTGACATTTTATCAGGCAAATCGCCGACAGCCAGGTATCTTCCCTCCCTCCGGATGTTTCGGAGCTGCAGAAGATCTGCTACCGCAACGCCAGGGGAGAAATCCGCCGACTGGTCAAGGTTGGTATGTGCGGCAATGAGGGAGATGCCTGAGCGGATAAGGGATGCCAGGATAGAGGGGATATAGCTTTCTTCTCCCATACTGCGCAGTGGAAGAAACAGCGGAGGATGATGGGATATGATCAGTTCCGCTCCCAGATTTACGGCTTCGCGGATGACTTCATCCGTCACATCAAGGGCCAGCAATATGTTGCTGACTGTCCGGTCCGGATGCCCGGTCTGAAGTCCGGAGTTGTCAAACTCCTCCTGGGCTGCGAAGGGAGCAGCCTCCTCAAGCCAGTCGTGAACGATCCTGACTGTCGCTCGTCTCATTGGATAATACCTCCTGAATCATGCCCCTGTACATCTCCCCCGCTAGACCTCGCCAACAGCCGGCTATGGTTTGCTGCCAAAGCAGATAATCCCGCACGGAGGCTGAAGGCGTATCTGTCATGTTGATCCCCAACGCCCGCTGAGTGTCCGTCAGCCGCTGCCGGCCGGGCTCAGCGGACATTATCAAATAGAATCGCCCGTTTGCGCGGCCGACGTGCTCTTTTTGAATGCAGTACCCCTTTTTGCCTACTGCTTCCCTGAGTAAAGGCAACTCTGTCTGCGCGCTGAGGATAAGCCGGGCACCTTGCAGCGGAACCTCCTGGCTGAGGATGCCAATTATAGAACCAGCGCCCATACCGCAAATGATGATTGCTTCCGGAGAGCCATGAAGCGCTTTAAGGCCATCTTCTCCGCTGAGGATGACGCGCTCCATCAAGCCGTATGAAATGAACAAATCCCGCGCCTTTCCGCGGGACAAAGGGCTCGTATCGCTGACGATCATCTTGTCACAGCGGCCCTTTGCCAGCAGCCAGCATGACAGCCTTCCGTGGTCAGCGCCTATATCCGCTGCGACCCGGCAAACCGGTACCTGCTGCGCAATGCATGAAAGGCGCGCGTCAAGCAGCGGCAGCGGCCGAACCCCGACCTCCGTCAATCCAGAAAATCTTTCAGCTTCTTGCTGCGGCTGGGATGGCGCAGTTTTCGCAGTGCTTTTGCCTCGATCTGTCGGATGCGTTCCCTCGTGACCATGAATTCCTTGCCAACTTCTTCCAGCGTCCTTGGGTTCCCGTCATCCAGGCCGAAACGCAGCCTCAGAACCTTCGCTTCCCTCGGTGTGAGCGAATCAAGCACATCCCAGAGCAGTTCCTTCATTAAAGCGTTGGAGGCAGCGTCCGCCGGCGCCGGCGCATCCTCATCCTGGATAAAATCGCCAAGATGGCTGTCCTCTTCCTCTCCGATGGGGGTTTCAAGGGATACCGGTTCCTGCGCAATCTTGATAATTTCACGGACTTTGTTTTCAGTGATGCCCATGGCTTTCGCTATCTCTTCCGGGGTGGGTTCCCTGCCGTACTCCTGCAGCAGCTGGCGTGAGATCCTGATCAGTTTGTTGATGGTCTCCACCATGTGCACCGGGATTCGTATGGTGCGTGCCTGGTCGGCGATGGCCCGGGTGATTGCCTGACGGATCCACCAGGTGGCGTAGGTGGAGAACTTGAAGCCTTTGCGGAAGTCAAATTTCTCGACTGCTTTGATCAAACCGAGATTGCCTTCCTGGATCAGGTCAAGGAACAGCATGCCACGCCCTACGTACCGCTTCGCGATGGAAACGACCAGGCGGAGGTTTGCCTCAGCGAGCTGATGCTTGGCATCTTCATCTCCCGATTCCATGCGCTGGGCCAGACGGACTTCTTCGTCCGCCGTCAGAAGCGGAACCTTCCCAATCTCCTTGAGGTACATGCGCACCGGGTCGTCGATATTGACAGCTTCGGGGATGGAAAGGTCAATCTCCTCTTCATCCTCTTCCTCCTTGTGCTCCTCAGTTTCCAGGTCACCTTCTTTCGCAACCTGAACACCCATGCTTTCCAGCGTGTCCAGCACCATCTCAAACTGCTCGGGTTCTATGTCAAAAGAAGACAGGGTATTCACCATCTCTTCGCTGCTGATGACACCTTTTGATTTTGCCATCTCATAAAACTCGCCCAATTTGTTCTGCTGCTTTGTGTTCAATTTGGAATCCAAGGGGGCACTTCCTTTCTCTACCGGGTCTGGTGCTTTTTTTGCCGGTCCAGTTCCGCCTGCAGTTCGCTGATCAGGTGAAGCGTAAGGGATTTTTGTTCGCCTTCCTGTGACCTGAGCTCAGCGTTCAATTGTGTGATGCGCTTGTTCAGTTTATTGGTCCTCATCAATCGAAGGCAATCCTCCGCTGCATTGATTGCCTGCTCTTTTTCAAGGTCAGGCAGGCGGTTGAATAATTCGCCGGCGATGACGCGGTCTTCATCATTCTCCATTTCCACCATCAAAGCCGCCGGAAGCTTCCCTGAGAGCAGGCCGGAAACAATGGCCTGGATCTTTTCATCCTCAAAATCAGAAACCACTACAAAGTCTTTCGGCAGATGCCCTGTCGCGAGCAGGGCCGCCAGGATGAACTCAGACTGGTCCGTTTCTGGTTTCTTGCCCGGTACTTTACGTTCCCTGACATTTGCTTTGGGAAGGTTTTCTGTTCCGACATGTTTGCCGGAACGCAACTGCGCCGTCAAGACTTCTTTGGAAAAACCAGTCTTCAGGGATATTTTACCCAGATAATAGTCGGTCTCAACCGGCTCCCTGATTATTTGTATGGTTTGGCAGGCTTGTTTTGCGAATTCTCGCTTGTCCTCATCGTTACTGAAATCGAAACCTTTTTCGAGCCTGTCCAGACGGAACGCAATGGCCGTAAGAGGTTTCAGCGCCTGAAAAGATGTCTGCCCGTGCCTGCGGATATATTCGTCCGGATCTTCACCTTCAGGAATATGGACGACCCTGGCAACTATGCCTTCCTGATGCAGAATATCCAAAGCGCGCAAAGCCGCCATCTGACCGGGCTCATCACCGTCATAGGCAATCCACACCTCTGGCGCGTAGTTCTTCATCAAACGAGCCTGCTCAGGGGTGAGCGAAGTGCCCAGGGTCGCTACGACGTTGTTGATGCCGTTTTGAGAGAGCGCAACGACATCCATGTATCCTTCCACCAGGATCAGGTGCTCAAGGTCACGCTGGCGTTTCAGCAGGTTGATGCCATAAATGTGGCTGCCCTTGTTGAAAATCATGCTGTCGGATGTATTGAGATACTTGGGCTGGGCATCCCCCAGCGCGCGCGCTCCGAAACCGACAGGCTGGCCATAACGGTTCAGGATTGGAAACATCACGCGGTTTCGGAACATGTCAAAGCGGCTGCTCTCCTTGACAGTAACCAATGCAGCCTGCTGCAGTTCCTCAAGCGTATATCCCTTTGGGATGAGATGGGTCAGCAGGCTGTCCCAGTCGTCCGGGCTTGCGCCGATGCCAAAGCGCCGGATGACCGCATCATCCAGCCCCCGGCCGTGAAGGTATTGCAGCGCTGAATTTCCGGAAGGCATCCAGAGCAGTTCATGGTAATACTGCGCCGCTTCACGCGTCGCCTCTATCAATCGTTCGCGCAGGGAGCGCTTGCGCTCTTCCTCCGGATCCTCAACCAGAACAGGCGGGGGCGGTAAACGGAACTGCTGGGCAAGGTGCACCAATGCTTCCGGATAAGTCAGTTTTTCCATCTCCATGACAAATTGGACGATGTTGCCGCTGGCCTTGCATCCAAAGCAGTAATAAAGGTTCAGTTCGGGATTGACTGAAAACGAAGCGGTCTTTTCATTGTGGAACGGGCAAAGCCCCCAATGCCTGCGGCCTTTCTTTTGAAGCGGCAGGTAATTGGAAACCAGGTCTACGATGCTGGAATTCGAGTAGACCTGATCGACCCAGGAACTTGGAAATCTGGGCGCCAATTTCTACGCTCTGCCTTTCATTGACATCATCCTAGAAAGTTGAAAACGCTTCCGGCATGAACAATTGCCGGAACAGCCTCATGGCATAACGGTCTGTCATGGAGGCGAGGAAATCCGTCACCGCACGCGCAGGCCCTTCTTCCGATGCGATGCGCAGGAAATCCGTCGGCATTCTGTCGGGTTGATCCATGTAATACTCAAACAGGCGTATGAGGATATAGTCGCATTTTTTCTCCTCTTCGCTGCGCCAGCTGTCCTGATAAACGTTCTGGAACAAGAATGAGCGAAGCTTGTCCGTTGCCTGCTGTACGGGAGCGCTGCTGACAATCTCTGGCTTTTCTGCGCTGTTGAACACGATATCGCTGATCATGGTGTTGATGCGTTCGCCATGCGTCTGCCCGAGGACTGCCAGAGCGTCCTGCGGCAGTGCTTCAGCCTTGAGGATCCCAGCGCGTACCGCGTCGTCAATGTCATGGTTGATGTATGCGATCCGGTCGGACCTCGCGACAACTGTCCCTTCCAGGTTGGCCGCCTTGAGGGAGCCTGTATGGTTGATGATGCCATTGCGGACTTCCCAGGTAAGGTTCAGCCCGCTTCCTTTGCCCTCCAGTTTTTCAACCACCCGCAGACTCTGCTCATAATGCCTGAACCCGCCGGGGTTGAGCAGGTTGAGCGTACGCTCGCCAATGTGCCCGAAAGGCGTATGCCCCAAATCATGCCCAAGCGCGATCGCCTCCGTCAAATCTTCGTTGAGCCGCAGCGCGCGGGAGATGGTCCTCGCGATCTGCGCTACCTCAAGCGTATGCGTCAGCCTTGTACGGTAATGATCGCCTTCTGGTGCCAGGAATACCTGTGTTTTAAATTGCAGTCGCCTGAATCCCTTTGAGTGGATGATACGGTCACGGTCCCGTTGGTATTGAGTGCGCAGATCGTCCCCTGAGATGGGACGCTCCCTGCCCCTGGTCATCGCGCTTCTTGACGCAAACGGGGACAACCGCTCACCTTCAGCCTGCTCAAGCATTTCGCGGACAGTCACTGCTATTCACCCCCTGACTGTTCTACCTTGATGTTACCCGAATTTCCGATTCTCAATACCCCCGGAATTGTAAAGAAAAGAAAACCACTGATACAATGTCCCTGTACCTGTGGACGGTTCAGTTCCCGGCACGCTGGCTTTGGTCAAGCCAGCTGCGCTCTTCAAGGGTCAGGTTGGCCTGGTTGAGCAGTTCAGGCCTGCGCTGAAGGGTGACAAGGATGCGCTGCCTGCGCCGCCAGCGTTCAATTTCAGCATGGTTTCCGTTTGTGAGGGTGTCCGGGACCTCCAACCCCTCAAATATCCTCGGCCTGGTGTACTGAGGATATTCCAGCAGGCAGTCGTCGGAAAAGCTCTCCTCGATGTGGCTGTTTTTACCGCCAAGGGTGCCTTCCATCAGGCGGGTGACGCAATCAACGAGAACCATCGCAGGAAGCTCGCCACCTGTGAGCACATAATCCCCGATGGAAATTTCAAGGTCGATGTATTGCTGTATAATGCGCTCATCGACCCCTTCATAGTGCCCGCACAGGATCATGATGGAAGGTTCCTTGCATAGCGATGCCGCCAGTTTCTGCGTCAGCAGAACACCTCTGGGGCTCATATAGATGCGTTTCCCGGTATATGGTTCCGGTGTGACGGCCTTGATCGCGTCTGCGATGGGCTGGGGCGTCATCAGCATGCCTGAACCGCCGCCAAAGGGATAATCGTCGGTATTCCTGTGTTTGCACGCTGAGAAACCCCTGATATCCGCAACATTCAGTTCGATGATGCCGGACTGCCTGGCCCGCGCAATGATGCTGGTGTCAAGGACAGCAAACATTTCAGGGAAAATGGTCAGGACGTCAATCCTCAAGGACGGACACCTCGGACAGCCTGCCCTCATCCGCGATAATGTTTCGGTTCTGCGTATCCACTGATAGGATGACGTGGCGAAGGGCGGGAATGAGCAGGTTCCCAATCTTCGTCTTCACGACATAGACATCGTTCGCGCCTGGCTGCAGGATATCCTCCAGGACCCCGATCAATTCTCCGCCTCTGCCGCGTATTTCGCATCCAATCATGTCGGAAATAAAGTTTTCATGTTCTCCCAGGGGGACGGCATTCCCCCTGTCGACATAAAGCCGCGACCCGCGCCGCCTTTCCGCGGTTTCCAAGTCGTTGTCATCCTCGAGTTTCAGGTAAACAAATCCACCCCGAACAGACACATCGCACAGGGTCACTTTCTGAAGTTGCCCTGCTCCGTCAGGGATGAATACATGCGTCAATTGTTCAAACCGGCCGGGATCGTCGGTATCCGGCCGGATTTTTACATAGCCATTCAATCCCTGGGGTTTGAGAACCTGACCGATGGACAGATACCCGTCATGGCTGATTTCTTTCACTGGATTTCTACGAAGACAGGTTTACCGCCCCTTTCGGTCGCCGCTTTGACTACGCTGCGGATCGCTTTGGCGATGCGGCCCTGCTTGCCGATGACCTTTCCCATGTCCTCAGGGGCGACATTCAATTCCAGGATGATGGCTTCAGGACCAACTGTTTCAGTTACAACGACCTTTTCCGGTTGGTCGACAAGTGATTGCGCGAGGAATAAAACCAGTTCTTTCATAAAGCCTCAACTTTTGATTGCGCCGGTCTTTTTAAGCAGGATGCGGACAGTGTCAGAAGGCTGCGGGCCCTTTTTCATCCAGTCAACAGCCTTTTCATTGTCGATCTTGATTTCCGCGGGTTGCTTCATCGGGTCGTAAATGCCGATCTCCTCAATGAACCTGCCGTCGCGGGGATTGCGCTCGTCGGTGACGACGACGCGGTAGTAGGGGTGTTTCTTCATGCCGATCCTTTTCAGACGAATCTTGACTGCCATGGTGAGGTTCCTCCTTACTTTATATGGGAAATCAGTGGGTACTGAGATCCAGTCACATTAAAACGGGGTGAGGCCCCGCATGCCGCGGGCAAGCCCGCGCTTGTTTCCCATCATCTGTTTAAGCATCTTGCGCATCTGCTCAAACTGACGCATCAGCTGGTTGACATCCTGCACCGTGACTCCTGCTCCCTGGGCGATTCGCTTGCGGCGGCTGGCGTTGAGGATGTCAGGATTCCTGCGTTCCCGCTGGGTCATGCTGCGGATAATGGCTTCAGGCTTTTTCATCGCGTTCTCGTCTATTTCGGTATTTTTCAGCTTGCTGCCGACGCCAGGCAACATACCCAGGACGTTTTGAAGCGGCCCCATTCTTTTCAGCTGCTGTATCTGATCCAGAAAATCGTCCAGACTCAGGTCATAGGGCTGCTTGTTCTTTTCAAGCTTGTCTGCCTGGAGCGCATCGGCTGATTCGGCCGCCTTTTCTATCAGGGTCAACACATCACCCATGCCAAGGATGCGCGACGCCATCCGTTCCGGATGGAAGGGCTCAATGTCCGACAGTTTTTCACCGGTACCGGAGAATTTGATGGGTTTCCCGGTGATCGCCCTGGCCGAAAGCGCGGCGCCGCCCCTGGTGTCGCTGTCCAGTTTAGTGATGATGATGCCGTCAATGCCAAGCTTTTCGTTAAAAGATTTGGCAACGTTAACCGCGTCCTGGCCGGTCATCGCGTCCACTGTCAGCAGGATTTCCTGCGGGCGGACCGAGGCCTTGATCTCCTGCAGTTCCCGCATCAGTTCCTCATCGATATGAAGCCTGCCGGCCGTATCGATGATCAGCACGTCGTTACCGTAATAGCGGGCATACTCAACCGCTTCGCGGGCTGTCATGACAGGGTCCTGCGTGCCTTTTTCAAACACAGGAATTCCGACCTTTTCCCCCACCAGCTGCAATTGCCTGATCGCTGCAGGGCGGTAGATGTCACAGGCGGCAAGCAGAGGCTTCTTTCCGGTCCTTTTCAAGTATCCGGCGAGTTTGCCTGCCATAGTAGTCTTTCCCGCGCCCTGCAGACCGCAGAGCAGGAAAATGGTGGGGACTGAGGATGACCAGGTCAGCCGGGCGTTCGCGCCACCCATCAGCCTCGTCAGTTCCTCGTTCACTATCTTGATGACCTGCTGCCCGGCATTGAGCGATGACAGGATCTCCGCGCCGACAGCGCGGTCAGTCACCGTCTTGACAAAGTCTTTGACGACCAGGTAGTTGACATCGGCTTCCAGCAGCGCCATGCGGACTTCCCGCATCGCTTCCCTGATGTTGGCTTCGCTCAGTTTCCCCTTGCCGGTCAGCTTTTTAAACGCGCGCTGCAGCTTGTCCGAAAGGCCCTCAAATGCCATCTTCCAGCCCTCCGCCTGATATTCCTTCGTCCAGCAGGCTCATCGCCTGTTCAAGATACTCACGGGTGTCCGGGCTTGCTTTTACGTTGTTCAGCAAATCCCGGCAGGCTGAGATGTTATTGCGCATCAACTGATAGCTGTCATACAGCTTCAGGTTGTTCTCCAGGTCGTCCAGCCGTTCATAAGCGCGGTTCAGGTGGTCGCTGACAGCCTGGCGTGAAATGGACAACTGTCCCGCGATTTCGGCAAGGGACAGATCTTCATCGCAATACATCTGCAGCAGGGCTTGCTGGCGGCCTGTCAACAAAGGAGCATAAAAGGCAGCCAGAAGACCATAACCGACCCTTTTGTTCAACCCGTCTTTGCCCATACCGGCCTCCTTTCGCACGTTCATGCAACACTGTGGATTATACACGAGAACGGCAGGATGTCAAGCATTATTACTTGACAGGAGAAAACGAGCAAATATGGAATATCATGAGCCAATTAACACCAATTCAGCGTCTTCTACAGCCCGGGAAATCATCTCATCCAGCAATCCTTCCTCAACCAGTGGCCTTTCCGCCAAGGTGGCCTTGTCAAGTTTGGGGTGTATCACCGGGTGGCGGGGCGTAAAGACCGTGCAGCAATCCTCATAGGGGAGGCAGGATGTCTCATAGGTGCCGATTTTCAGCGATTCATTGATGATCTCCAGCTTATCCATACCGATGAGCGGCCTGAATACCGGACACGTAACGACGGCATCAGTGCAAACCAGGGACTCCATGGTCTGGCTGGCTACCTGCCCGACGCTCTCGCCGGTGATGAGGGCTTGGGCATTTTCCTTCACCGCGATCTTTTCCGCAATACGCATCATGTTCCTGCGCATGACCAGCGTGGTGTACTCATCCTGGCACAGTTGATGGATCTGCTGCTGGATCTCGGTAAACGGCACGATATACAGCCGAAGTTCACCGCAGAATCCGGACAGGATCGACGCGAGGGTTTTTACCTTTTCCTTTGCCGGTTCACCCGTATAGGGGAATGAATGGAAATAGACCGCGCTGATTTCCACGCCGCGCCTGGCGATCCTGTAGCCGGCCACAGGGCTGTCAATACCGCCCGACAGGAGCAGGACTGCCTTTCCGTTGCTGCCGCGCGGCAGGCCGCCGACGGCGGGAAGCACGTGCTCATACATCAGGACCTGGTCCCTGATTTCAATGTTGAGAACGTGGTCGGGATGATGCACATCCACCGAAAGACCGGGGCAGGCTGCGAGGACAAAACCGCCGACCTTATCGTTGATCTCCGGGGATTCAAGCGGATAATGCTTGTCAGAACGGCGTGCCCTGACCTTGAAAGTACCGCTTTTACCCCGCATCATCCGGGCAACCTGCCCGCAAACAGCGGACAAATCGTCCTTTGGCATTTCAACCGCGGGGCTGACCGAATGCACGCCGAAAACCCTGCTGACGGCACGAAGGCAGGCCTCTTCGTCGCTATACCCGCTCACAAGGATCCGGCTGTCATGAAGGCGCGCAATACCGCCGTAAATCTTTACGGCATCCTTGATATGGATCAGCAGCAGGTGCAAAAAATAGGGGCGGTTCCGCCCTTTCAGATGTACTTCGGCATATTTTACCAGCAGGAGTCTGTTCATACTCATCAGCTCATCTTCTCTTGTATTTGGCAAGGCTTTTATAGGCAGAAACGCAGGAAACTGCAGCGTACTCGATCTCACCAGGCGTTGTGAAGGGGCTCAGGCTGAAACGTATCGCGCAATCCATTCGCTCCCTCGACAGCCCCATGGCGGTCAGCACCGGGCTGGCCTTCCTCCTTTTTGACGAGCAGGCTGAACCATGGCTGACATAGACGCCCATGCCCTCCAGGGCATGCATCATGGTCTCAGCGCGGACAGGCGGAAAGGACACATTGAGGATATGATCACAGGCCAGCGGGCTTTGAGGGTTTGGTCCGTTGACGGATACTTCGGGCAAGTCCTCCCGCAGCAGCGAGAGCAGCCTGTCCTTGAGCGCGCGCATATTACGCACCTCCGAGTAGTGGGTAACAGCAGCTTCCAGCCCGGCTATACCGGGCGTGTTTTCGGTGCCGGAACGAAGCCCGTTTTCCTGCCCGCCGCCAACTATCAAGGGACTCAGCCTGCTTCGTTTACCCAGCGCGAGCGCGCCGATACCCTTGGGTCCGTGAATTTTGTGTGCGGACAGCGCATAGGAGTCAATGCTGTTTGACAGGAAAACCGGCAGGCGGAGAAACCCCTGCACGCCGTCCACGTGGAACACGGCCTCCGGGCAGACCTGGTCACGGAGTTTGACGACCTCCTCAAGAGGCTGGACCGCGCCGACCTCATTATTGACCTGCATGACACAGATCAACGCCGTATCCGCGTTCAGGAGTGTGCTGAACGCATCCAGGTCCATCACGCCGTCCGGGCGAAGCGGGACAGGGCAGACCTCATGCCCGTCCGCGAGCGCTTTGCATGCCTCTGTGACCGCAGGGTGTTCCGCCATTGAGTACAGGACACGCCTGCGCTGGCGGGCTTTGCGCATATGGCCCAGGATGGCCAGGTTGTCAGCTTCGGTCCCTCCAGCGGTAAAGAGGACATCTGTTGCTTTCAACCGTTCCTTTATTAGTTGACGGCAGGCATCCACCCGTTTCCTGGCCGTGAAGCCCGTGGAATACAAAGAAGAAGGGTTGTAAAAACCCTCTGCCATGGAGTCTTCCATCGCGCGGATGACCACGTCCAGCGGCCGGGTCGTCGCGCTGTTGTCCAGATAAGCGGTCAGCATCAATTCGTCTGGAATTTTCCCTGGCCGACATTTTTTCTGATCAGGCTGAGCATCTCCTCACTGGGTTCGATGACCATCAGGGATTTCTTGCTGTCCTTGACAAAATAGAAGAAGAAGAGCTGCGCGTCGCGGTTCAGGAACCAATTGAGGCGGACAATCCCGGTCGTGCTTAGGTATCTGCGGAAGGAGCCTGAATCCACCATGCCGCAGGCTTCCACATTCCGGATGTTCATCGTTCCCAGCGGCTTGCGCTTGCGGTTGTTGAAAACCTGGGCAAAATCCATGGTTCCGTTGGTGAAGGTGTATTCATACTCTGTTCTGATCCTGTCCCTGAACAGGAACAGGAGGACTGCGGCCGCGATCATTACCACCAGGACCGCGATCTCAAACAGCATCCCGCTGCTGAATCCCTGGGCCGCTATGAGGGACAGCATGATATTGACCATAAACAGGGCATAAATGCCGGACAGGACCATGATAACGTTAGCAAGCGCAAAAACCAGGCTTTCAATGGTCTTGTTCCTGCGTGTGACAACTTCTTCCCTGAACTGATCGATCATGTGTACCTCCCCTATCTGAAAAACAACGGAATAATCACACCGATGACCGCGCCGAAGAACACTTCCGTCGGGGTGTGGCCGACGAGTTCCTGAAGGGTTTCATCCGTGAGCGGCTGCCCTTCCACCAGCATACGGTGAAGGATCTTGTTCAGTACTTTTCCCTGTTCGCCTGTATGATACCGGACGCCGACCGCATCATTCATCACAATGGCGGCCAATGCGAATGAAAGGGCGAAACTGGTGGAGCCAAGGCCTTCACGGAACGCGATCATCAGGGCAAGGGAAACCACAAAAGCGGTGTGGGCGCTTGGCATCCCGCCATTGCTGATGAGCCTGTTGAAATTAAAGTTATGGTTGACCCGCCAATCAATCATCAGTTTGAGCACCTGGGCGATGAGCCAGGACGTCAAAGCGCATAACAGAATCCCGCTGCTGAACAGTTCCGCCAAGAGAATCCCTCCAAATGGATTGCGTGGTGTATCTATTATTTTACTCGTTTTTGAAGCGACAGCGCAAGTGTACGGAAGAAGCTCCCCTGTTTCCCGAAATAACCGGCAAGGTCAGCCGCAGCGTCAATCGCCAGTTCCGCGTCCCTGCACGCCTGCTCTTCGCCGACTGCTGCAGGCCACGTCATCTTCCCCAGAGCCTGGTCCCTGTTTCCCGCCTTGCCGGTCAGAAGCGGGTCTCCGGTCAAGTCCAGCAAATCGTCCGATATCTGGAATGCGAGTCCCAGATGCTTGCCATATGCTTCGCCTTTCCTGATCAGATCGTCATCTGCGCCACCAAGAAGCAGCCCGGCGATGACTGGCGCAGACATAAGGTCGGCCGTTTTGTGCAGGTGGATATAGCGCACGGCTTCCCTGTCTGCAAGTTGGTTGGACAGGAGGATATCCGCGGATTGGCCGGCAATCATTCCTCCTGCGCCTGCCCTGGCTGCGATCACGCGAAGAGTTCCGAGCGCTTTGGGGTGGCCGCTGCCGGATATGGTCTCATAGGCCAGGTTCAACAGCGCGTCGCCTGCCAGGATGGCAACCGCTTCGCCGAAAGCCTTATGGCAGGTCGGCAGGCCCCTTCGCAGATCGTCGTTGTCCATCGCAGGCAGATCGTCATGGATTAAAGAATAGGTGTGGATCATCTCAACGGCTGCCGCGAAAGGCAAAGCAGGGCCAACATCTTCTTCAAGTATCTGGTAAGCTGCCAGCAGAAGGACCGGCCGCAGCCGTTTCCCGCCCGCAAGCAAGCTGTAACGCATGGCTTCCGCAAGGCGCAAAGGACATCCGCGTGCCGGCCAGTCTTTCTGCGGCAAAGGGATAAACTGATCCAGCGCCTGTTCAACAAGCGATTTATAAGCCCCGTACGCTACTTCGAACTCGT
Organism: uncultured Christensenella sp.; assembly: GCA_964544245.1. Classification (GTDB taxonomy): domain Bacteria; phylum Bacillota; class Clostridia; order Christensenellales; family Aristaeellaceae; genus UBA6115. The sequence goes on along the minus strand of CAZJCB010000010.1, from coordinate 8,580 downwards.
TCATGGCTCCTCAGCCGGTTTCAGCACGCCGCCCTTGAGCTCCATCAGCCGTGCCTGAGCCCGCTCAAGGTCTTTCTTCAAACTGTTGGCGAGCAGTATCCCCTGTTCATAAACCTGAAGCAGTTCTTCCAGCCCCAGTTTCCCCTCTTCCATCTGAAGCGTCAGTTTTTCCAGCGCTTCCATTTTTTCCTCAAACCGTAGATCCGTTTGCTTTCCCATTGCTAACCTCCCCTTGAGACGCCCCGGTATCAACTTTTCTAACCTTGACAGTGCCGTCATGGAACATCAGGTCCATCTCGTTTTTCGCCCCCCTGGCGCTCTGGACAGGTTTCCCCTGATACAGCGCAATGGCGTATCCACGGCGCAATGTCTGCTGAGGCCCTGATAAATCAAAGCGGCTGATCAAACCTTCAGCTGTAGAAATACGCAGACGAAGAAAGCTTGATGATGAAGTGTGCAGCCTGCCCGCCAGCATGGATCGCCGTTCCTGCGCCAATCTGAGCATGTTGGCTGGATCACATAGGCTGAACCTGGATGTCAGTGCCGCCATGCCGGTCCGTTTGCTCTCAACGCTTTGTTCAGCCAGGGAACTGAATCGGCCTGTCAGGCCGATGATTCGTCCTGATAATTCCGCCCTGGATGGAACCGCCATTTCCGCCGCGGCGGAAGGAGTTGCTGCCCGAACATCCGCCGCATAATCGGTCAGTGTTACGTCAGTTTCATGCCCGACCGCCGATATGACGGGCTTGTTGCAGCCAGCAACAGCACGAACAAGGATTTCCTCATTGAAAGCCCACAGGTCTTCCAGTGAACCGCCGCCGCGCCCGATGATGATGACCTCCACCTCGTCCAGCGCGGCGATTTCATCCAGCGCTCTTGCCAGGTCCTGCGCCGCCCCCTCCCCTTGTACCTGAGCAGCTCTGAGGAACAGGCGGATAGACGGGAAGCGCCTGCGCGCGACGGTCAGGATGTCGTGCAATACGGCTCCACCACCCGACGTGACCACCCCTATGCCAAACGGAAGCAACGGTAAAGGCTTCTTAAGTGCCGCGTCAAACAGGCCTTCTTTCAGCAGCCTTTCCTTGGTCCTGAGGAATTGTTCGTACAGCGCGCCCGCGCCGTCTGGCGCCATCGCTTCTGCGTAGAACTGGTAGTTGCCAGCGGTGGTATAAAGGCCGACAGACCCTGTCAGGACGACGCGCAAACCGTCTTCCGGCCGAAACCTGAGCGTCTGCGCGTATTGCCGGAACATCACGCAGGCAATCCGGCTGCTTTCATCTTTAAGCGAAAAGTAAAGATGCCCCGACGTATGCCGCTTGAAATTGCTGATTTCGCCCCGGATCGCGATGCCCTGCAGCATCGGGTCGCCGGCAAGCGTCCTGCGGACGTACTCGTTCAGTTCAGAGACGCTTAACGCGCTTGATTGCATGCCGCTTCCAGCGTGTTTTCCATCAGCATGCTGATGGTCATCTTGCCAACCCCGCCCGGTACAGGGGTGATATAGCCGGCTACCTTTTCAACAGGTTCAAAATCGACGTCCCCGACGACCTTTCCGTCAATACGGTTGATGCCTACGTCAATCACCACAGCGCCCGGCTTTACCATGTCGGCGGTCACAAAACGCGGTTTGCCGATGGCTGCGACCAGGATATCGGCCCTGCGGGCATGGTTGATCAGGTCTCTTGTGCGGGAGTGGCAGATGGTGACCGTACAGTGCTCGTTGAGAAGCAACATCGCCACGGGTTTTCCTACGATGTTTGACCTGCCGATGATGACCGCTTCCTTGCCTTTCAGGTCGATGCCCGCCTGCTTGAGCATATACAATATTCCCTTTGGTGTGCAGGGTATGACGCCTGACTGACCTGTAAACATCTTTCCGGCGTTGATCAGATGGAACCCGTCGACGTCCTTCTCCGGTTTGATCTTTTTGAGCGCCGCGTCTTCATCCAGATGCCCGGGCAACGGAAGCTGGACCAGGATCCCGTTGATTTTATCGTCCTCGTTGAGTTCCACGATGGTATTCTCAAGCTCAGCTTGGCTGCAGTCTCCAGCCAGGCGGATTGTCTTTGAATACACTCCGATGGCTTCGCAGGCAATACCCTTATTTCGGACATATATCTGGCTTGCCGGGTCTTCGCCCACCAGCACGACCGCCAAACCCGGATAGATCCCCTGCTCTTTCATCGCAATTACCCGTCCAGCCTGTTCCTGTTCAAGCTGCTGGGCCAGTGCCTTACCGCTCAGTATATCCGCCATCTCTGCCCTCCTTCTGCTGGTAGTATTTTCTGAGTCCAATCATGGCCACGCCCGCCGCGTTATCTCCCGAGTAGGCTGGGGAACCGAAATGAAAACGAAAAGGATAATCATGCTTCTCCGCTCGGCAGGGCAATTGCTCTCTCAGCAGGCCAGAGGAAGCGACTCCGCCGGTGACCAGTATATCACAGGCTTTGGTCTGTTGAGCGGCAAAAAGGCACAGTTTCACCAGGCTTCGCGAGATCACGTCAAACAGTTCCGCCGCGATATCAGCCGGTGTGAGCGCTTTTTGCTCAAAATCCCTTTTGGCCGCAGCTTCTGCGCCGGAAAAATGGAGGTCTCCCTCCTTCACCGCGGATGGATAGCGCCCGGTCGGGTTTCCCTGCGCAGCCAATTTCTCCATCTGTAAGCCGGCAGGAAATGAAAAGCCCAGCATCACGCCGATGCGGTCCAGCAGCTGGCCTGCGCTGATGTCTCTGCTCCCCCCGATATGTCGGATCGAATCCCCCTCACGCAGTGTTATTTCCGTTGTGCCGCCCGAAAGATGGACCGCCAGGTGTTTTGGGTTCAACTTCTCCGTACCGATTTCAGCAGCGGCAAAATGCCCTCGCTGATGTGTCGTTCCATAATAAGGTACCTTGAGCACCGCCGAGATTGCTTTTCCGAAAGAAGCGCCGGAGAGGAAAACCGGCATATAGGACCGGGGAGCGTCCAACGGGGTTTCTGAAGCGCATACGGCAATGATGTCGGGGCGCACGGCTTGCTCCATGGCCTGCTCCATCAACCCGGGCAAGCCCCTGATATGTTGGAAAACGGCCTCGCTCTGGCGCAGGCCGCGTCCTCCAAAGGGCACAAGCAGCATTTTCCTTTTATCCGCGATCACTTGTCCCCAGGGATTGACCAAAGCGCAGGACGTGGTGTAGCAGCTCGTATCAAGCCCCAGCAAGGCGCCGGTCATATCAGATGCTCACGTACAACGCTCCCCAGGACGCCGTTGATAAACCTGCTGTCAGAATCCTCCCCATACCGTTTTGCCAGGTCCACCGCCTCATTGATGACGACGCTGGAGGGACTGTCTGTCTGGGATAGTTCGTGGAGGGCCAGATACAGGATGGCGCGGTCAAGAACCGGGATGCGGTCCAGGGCCCTTTCAGGGCTCAGGGATTGGATGACCCGGTCAAAATCATGAACTTTTTCTTTGGTCGATTCCAGAGCCTGATCTATATAGTCCTGATCTTCTTCAATGTTGAGCATATCCTTCTGCTCTTCCAGAACGCTCCCGCAATCTTCGCCGCCCATAATTCGCGCGAAAATCATCTGAAACGCTATACGGCGCGCGGCGTGTCGGGCCATTTCAGCTTCCTGTTTCCTTTTCTTCCCTTGTCTGCTCAGGTTCTTCAGCCATGGGCTTTGTGCCCTTTTTCAATTCCGACGCCTTCTTGACTTTTTCAAGGTCCTCAGGTGTGTAGACGACCTTCCCATTTTTGGGCGGATAGATCCTGTCAATCAGTTTGGCCGTCGCCTTGCCGATCGTTTCTGCAGAGCCGATGAAAACGCCCACCAGGGTCAATCCTGCAATGAGGAGCGTTTTCCAGAACCCAAGCGAAACGAGCAGCAATCCAAAAAGGAAAAAGAGCAGGCCAAAAGAAAACTTGCCGGCAAGCGTACCGGGATTGAACATCGATCTGAGCGTGTCTTCGAGTTTTTTCATGGCTAACTTCTCTCCTCGTTCAGGCTTTGCCCTGATTCGGCTTTTTGTCAACTTCAGGAATGTCTCCGGTTTTTAGCACCAATTCAGCGGGCTTGACAAGAAATGGGGAGTCTTTGACCGCCGCGTCGGCATTTTCGATAATGATGCGGATGTCTTTTGCGTCAACCCCGCTTGTCGCGTTAAGGTGCTGTCTGATGTGCTTCTGCAGTGAGTTGACGGCCAAAGGGATGTTGATGTTGTTGGCAAGCGAGGTCTTCATCTCGATGGAGACCCCGCCCTTCGCATTGATAACCTGAAGGCTTTGCATCTTGATTTCGTCATGCTGTGCCAAGCATTTCTGGATGATGCTCTCAATGGCCTGCACGCTGATGCGCATTTCTCCGGATTCGGTTTTCTGAATAACAAAACTGTCCTTGTTCAGTTTCATTTTTCCTGGCAGCGTAAGCGTAAAGATACCGAACAGAACAGTCAACGCCCCGCCGAACAGGAGAATCAGCCTCGTGATGGTAAAAAAGCCCTCGCCTTCCGTCCTGATGGGGATTTCGTTGAACTGCAGGCTTCCGATCAGGATGGCCGCGCCAATGATGATGAGCAGCAGTGCGCCGATCAGAAGGGTCAGGCGGTGCCAGATCTTCAGTTTCATGCTATTTGGCAAACCTTAGGCTTTCCGCCGCTTGGTATTCGCGGACCTGGCTTTTTTCTGTTCTTCGGGCTTGACATTTGTTGCCGGCTCAATCATATCAGGAACGCGGGGCTCCGTTTCGGGAGCAGCCGATGATGTTTCTTCAGCGGGGAGCGGTTGTTCTTCGGGCTTTGTTACCGCTTCAGCGGCGATGCCATCAGAATTCCCTGTTTCCGGAAGCGTGTTCACCGCTTCAACAGGTTCCTCATTTTCAACTGCTGCCTGCGGCTTCACCTCTTCAGCGGTTTTGATTTCCTTTTCCGCCTTTTTCGCCTTCTTTTCAGGCTGAGGGCTGGACAGATGCTGGACGTTGGCTGCCTCCAGCCTGTTCTGGGCATCCTGCTTGTCTTTCTCAAAACTGACGCCCTGGACATGGATATCGACGCGGACGACGCGGAGTCCAGTCATGGACTCGATGGACTTCCGGACATTTTCCTGTACTTCGGCGGCGACCTTCTGGATGGGCTGGCCATATTCCACGATCGTATACAGGTCGACAGATACTTCCTCCGTCCCTACCTCGACTTTCACACCCCGCGTGATGTTGCGGTTTTTGCTGATGATCTCACCCAGTCCGCCGGCCGTTACCATGCCCGCGATCCCTTCGATTTCACTGGCGGCGATACCGGAAATGATCGCGATAACTTCGTTGGCATAAGTGATCGACCCGCCGTCCTTGACGGCCGGTTCGGCGTTTACTGGCAGGTTATCCTTTTTCTGAGCCATATTGACACCTCCTTGAGGATTCGCCGTCAGTATAACAAAAGGGGATGGAGATTACAACACGGGACCCTGTCAGGCCTTTTCCAGCCTGATGCGCAGCTGCTTCAGCTGGTCCTGTTTTACGGCTGAAGGCGTATCCATCATCAGGTCCGATGCGTTCTGCGCCTTGGGGAATGCAATGACGTCCCTGAGGCTCTCGGCCCCTGACAGCATCATCATCAAGCGGTCGATGCCAAAGGCAAAACCGCCGTGGGGCGGAGTTCCATAGCGGAAGGCTTCCAGCAGGAAGCCAAAGCGTTCCCAGGCTTCCTCATGGGTGAATCCCAACAGGTTGAACATCTTCTCCTGCAATTCGGAGGCGTGGATCCGGATGGAACCGGAGCCCATTTCAATGCCGTTGAGCACCAGGTCGTAGGACTTGGCGCGCACCTCTTCAGGATGTGCCTCAAGCATGTAAAAATCTTCCTCCATGGGCATCGTGAAGGGGTGGTGGGCGGCTGTATAGCGCTGGGCTTCCTCGTTCCATTCCAGCAGCGGGAACTCCGTCACCCAGAGCAGCTCGTAACGGTCCGGAACAATCAGGTTCAGTTTCCTGCCCAGCCTGACGCGGAGCTGTCCCATCGCGGTCAAGGCCGTCAGTTTCTTGTCGGCGATCAGGAACAGGACGTCGTTGGGCTTTGCATTCTGGGAATTGAGCAAGTATTCCAGTTTATCAGGCTTGATGAACTTCGAAAAGCTTGACCGGGTGCTGCCGTCTTCATTGATTGCCAGCCAGGCAAGCCCTTTGACATGGTAGGTTTTTATAAATTCACCCAGAGCGTCCAGTTCCTTGCGTGAAAGGATGCCGGAGGCACCTTCAGCCTTGAGCGCGCAGACAGTGCCTCCCTGCGCGATGGATTGCTCAAAGATGGAAAAACCGCAGTCTGTCGCCCAATCATTGAGGAGGCTGATTTTCATGCCAAAGCGAAGGTCGGGTTTATCGCTGCCGTACTGTTCCATGGCGTCTTTCCAGGTCATCCTGGGCAGGGGCAGCTGGAGCTTGATGCCTTTGATCGAGTCAAAGACCGATGAAAATGCGCCTTCCACCACGTCCTGTACATCTTCAGGGCCCACAAAGGACATCTCGAGGTCCAGCTGGGTAAATTCAGGCTGTCGGTCGGCGCGGCTGTCCTCATCCCGGAAGCACTTGGCTACCTGGAAGTATCGGTCAAGGCCGCCGACCATCAGCAGTTGTTTATAGATCTGCGGGCTCTGGGGCAGAGCGTAAAACTCACCCTCATGGAGCCGGCTTGGAACCAGATAGTCCCTCGCGCCTTCCGGGGTGGACTTGGACATGACCGGAGTTTCAACCTCGACAAAGCCTGTGGAAAGCATATGCCCGCGGATCGCGTTAACGAGCTTTGAACGCATCATGAGCATTTTCTGCATACTGGGCCTGCGCAGGTCGATATACCGGTATTTCAGGCGTACCGCTTCGTTTTCGTTTGCGCTGTCGTCGGTATAGATCGGCGGCGTCGCGGCTTCGTTGAGGATCTTCGCTTCACGGGCCAGGATTTCTATGTGCCCGGTCTCCATTTTGTCATTGACCGCTTCAGGCGCACGGGCCTTGATTTTGCCCCTGATGGCAAGCACATATTCCGAACGCAGGCTCCCGGCCAACTGGTATGTCGACGCATCCGCATGGTTCGCGTCGAAAACTACCTGGACAATCCCGGAACGGTCGCGCAGCCAGACAAACAGGATACCGCCCATATCACGGACCCTCGCGACCCAGCCCATCAAGGTGACCTCCCGGCCGATGTCATTCTGCCCGATTTCCGCACAGCGGCAGTCCCGCCGCCAGTTACCCAACAATTCCGCCATACATTTCCTCCCAATAAAATCAATAAACCGTTATGAGATGTTTTCCCTGACCTTTTTTACGACTGATGGCAATGGTATTTCCAACTCGCTCCCCGTTTGCATATCCTTTACCCTGACCATGCCGCGGGACAATTCATCTCCGCCGACGATAGCGATCAGGCGCACCCCAAGTTTGCCGGCAAAACGGAATTGGGCCTTGAGGCTGCGCGCCATGTGGTCGCAGTCGGTCCTGATACCGTCCTTGCGCAGTTCCATGCACAGGCTGAAGGCTGTTTGCCGGCCTTCCTCCCCCAGGCTGGCGACATAGACATCGGTCACGTTTTTCTGCGGCGGGATGATCCCCTGATTTTCCAGTTCGAGCAGGATGCGCTCCGTGCCGATGCCAAAGCCGACGCCGGGTAGCGCTGGCCCGCCGATCTCCCCGACCAGGCCGTCGTATCGGCCGCCGCCGCACAGCGCCATATCTCCCCTCGGGGTGTGCATAATGACTTCGAACACTGTCTTGGTATAGTAGTCAAGACCCCGGACAATGCGGGAATCAACCTGGAAATCAATCCCCTGGCTGGACAGCAGTGCCTTGAGCGCCGAGAAATGTCCGTCGCACTCGCCGCACAGATATTCCAGGATGCTGGGCGCGTTTTTGGTGACCATCTGGCAGGCGTGGTCCTTGCAGTCCAGGACGCGCAGGGGATTGCGGCCCAGGCGCTCCCTGCAGAGCGGGCACAACTGGTTGGTATGTCCGCTCAGAAAATCCTTGAGCGCTTTTTGGTAATCCGGCCTGCAAGCGGGACAGCCGATGGAATTGATCCTGACGGCGAGGCCTGAAAGCCCGAGACGGCCGAGGATCCTGATGATGCTGAGTATCACTTCCGCATCCGCGGTGGGCTCCCTTGAGCCAAAACACTCCATGCCGAACTGATGGTGTTCCCGCAGCCGACCGTGCTGGGGGTTCTCATAGCGGAATATCGGATTGTTCAGATAATACATCTTGCACGGCAACGGCTCGGTATACAGTTTGTGCTCAACCAGGGCCCGCACGGCACCTGCGGTGCCTTCCGGCTTCAATGTGACGGAGCGTTCGCCTTTGTCAATGAAGGTATACATCTCCTTCTGAACGATGTCGGTGGTGTCCCCTACTCCGCGTTGAAAGAGTTCGGTATACTCAAAAACGGGCGTACGGATTTCCCTGTATCCCGCCAGCGCCGCTTCTTCCCGCATGACAGATTCGATCCACTGCCAAGCCCCGCTGTCGTCGGGCAGCATGTCCCTGGTGCCCTTGGGGCTTTGAATTTCCATCCAAATCTCCATGCCGGTGCGGCGACCGGCACAAATAGTAATGAAAACGAGG
>CAZJCB010000009.1:0-25965 GCA_964544245.1 uncultured Christensenella sp. | reverse complement strand
ATGAGAATTGCTACGTGTACGGCCTGCTGCCGGCGAACGCGTACAATCAGCCGACCATCGCGCTGATCGCGCACATGGATACGGCGGACGCGGTGCCCGGGCGCGATTTCAAGCCTCAGGTCAAGCCCTATGCCGGCGGAGATCTGGTGCTGAACGACTCGCTGGGTATCCGCCTGCGAGAAAGCGACTTCCCGGCGCTGCGGGCATTTGCCGGCCGCGACCTGGTCGTAAGCGATGGAACCACAGTATTGGGGGCCGATGACAAAGCCGGCATTGCCGAGATTATGACGGCGCTGGAAATTTTGAAAGCTGATCCCGATATCAGCCATGGCGACATTTGGGCTGTTTTTACGCCGGATGAGGAAATCGGCAGCGGCGCCGAACTCCTGGACCTTGGCCTGATCAAAGCGGATTTTGCATACACGCTGGACGGCGGCGCCGTGAATGAAATCGAATATGAGAACTTCAACGCCGCGTCCGCAAAGGTCATTTTCCGGGGCAGGAACGTCCACCCGGGATACGCAAAGGGGAAGATGGTCAACGCCATCAAACTGGCTTTCCGGTTCCAGTCCCTGCTCCCTGCCGATGAAACGCCGGAAACGACCGAAGGATACGAAGGGTTTTACCATTTGCGCGGCATGTCAGGCACTGAAGAAAACGCAGAGCTGGACTACATCATCAGGGACCATGACCTTGCCGGGTTTGAAGCAAAAAAGGAGGTCATGAGAAAAGCCGCGGAAACCCTGAACGCTCAGTACGGTGTGAACACAGTGGCGCTCACCCTCAGGGACAGCTATAGGAACATGAAAGATATCATCCTGCAGGTCCCGCATGTTCTGGAACGCGCGGAGAAGGCCATCCGTGCCTGCGGTATGGAGCCAAATGCCGTGCCAATCCGCGGCGGCACCGACGGCGCGAGGCTTTCCTTTCGCGGGCTCCCCTGCCCAAACCTTGGAACAGGCGGAATGAACTGGCACAGTGTCTACGAGTTCCTTCCGGCAGACAGCCTGGACAGAATGGCAGAGGTCATCGTCGAAATTGCCAGAGCCTAGGCTTTTCAATTCTAAATCCATCAAAAAGCTGCTCATCCCGCTGATTTTCGAGCAGTTTATGATGGTGCTTGTGGGCGTAGCTGATACCATGCTTCTCTCCGGCATCAGCGAGTCCGCCCTTGGGGCTTTCTCGCTGGTCGACAGCATCAACCAGCTGTTGATGCAGGTGTTTATGGCCTTTGGCGCGGGGGGCTCCATCATCGCGGCGCAATACCTTGGCAGCCGGGACCGCAAAGGGGCGGAGAACACCGCGAACCAGACGATCCTGATGGCGCTGTCCCTGTCAGTACTGATCGCTCTGCCTTCCGTCATTTTCAACGGGCAGATCCTGCGGCTCATCTACCCAAAGGTCAACGACCAGACCATGCATTTCGCCCGGCAATACTACCTCCTCACCGCCCTCTCCTACCCGGCGCAGGCTGTATACAGCGGCGGCACCGGTATGCTGTACGCGCAGGGATACAGCCGCCTGTCGATGGTGACTTCCATCGTCATGAACTCAGTCAAAATCCTGCTCAACCTGGTCATGATCAACGTGCTCCGGATGGATGTCACCGGGGCCGGGCTGGCGACCATCATCTCACGCATCATCGGCGCGTTCATGGTCACAGGTTTCCTGATGGACCAGAACGCCCCAATCCATTATACAAAACCTTTCCGCTTCAGTTTCAACCAATCCATCAACAAGCGCATCTTCAGCGTAGCCCTGCCCGGCGGAATGGAGAACATCATTTTCCTGACGTGCAAACTGGTGATCGGCATGATGATTGCCGCTTACTCAAGCGCCATGATTGCCGCGAACGCCGCGGCCAACACCCTGGCCACCTATATCAGCATTCCCGCCAATGCCATCAACCTGGCGACCATCACCATCGTCAGCCAGTGCGTCGGCGGGAACCGAAGCGCGGAAGCAAAGCAGGCAACCGTCAGGCTGCAGGAGGCAACCCATGTTTCATTGCTCATTTTGGGCGCGTTGGTCGTTTTGTTGATCGACCCCTTGATCCACATGCTCAAACTCAGCCCAGAGGCTTTCGGCTATACGAAGCAGATCTCCGTGATTTATTGCCTGGTGTCGGTTTTCCTTTGGGCGCCGGCTTTCGGTCTGCCCAACAGCCTGCGCGCGGCAGGCGACAACCGCTTCGTGATGTATGCCGCGGTGCTGAGCGTCATCGTGTTCCGCACGCTTGGCTCCTATTTTCTTGGGAATGTTCTGGGCTTTCAGATACAGGGGATCTGGTATGCCATGTACCTTGACTGGGCTGCCAGGTCAGCATTTTTCCTTTGGCGGTTCAAAAGCGGCAAGTGGATGCAGCACAGGTTGGTCTAGAGAAGGCTACCCCACAAAAATCTGGTTCAGGTCCCTGTTCAGCCCGGAGCCGGCACTTCCGACCAAACCGACAAGCAGGTAGGTTTCGCTGAGCGCGTCATACTGCAGTTCGCTTAAAAAACGGAAATTCTCAACCTTGCCGGTGGAATTGACATGCATGCGGGGACCGGTGCACCGGTGCAGGATGCTGCCGATATAGATGTGCTCCTGGTCCTTATAGGCGATGGGCAGGTCCTGCGCGATCAGGTCGTTCACCTCCGCGTGCAGCAGGGGAATGTCAATGCTGACCACCCGGTCAAAGCGCAGGATAAATCCGCGCCTGACGTCGCCATGCGTATACCTGCCGATGTGCCTGTGCATCAGGGCGTGTTCGGTCAAGTCTTCCGCCGTATGCGCCATCCGCCTGTATTTGATGGAAGAGAACACCGTTTTCGCGATATCGTCGGGCTCGGGCCCGAACACGGTCGGGCGGGAAACAATGATTTCGTCCCCGATGCCAATCAGCAGCGCGGCGTTGATGTTCAGCAGCGGATAAATCAGGTCGAAGTGCTCTATGATGATACGCTTCCCTTTTTCAAGCGCGGCCAGGACCGCCTCTGCCAACTGAGGCAGCGGCGTAAACGCGGACTCGAACCGGGCGTCCATGTGATAGGTATGCGCCTGGTAGAAACCGGAATCATGGATGTCCAGCAGGGGCAAGGGACGCACGTTGACGCCGTTGTCATCATTGGTGAGTTCGACCCCGGGGAACATGCCGCGGATCAGCAGGCTCTTCCCGGACCCGGCATCCCCGATGACGCCGATCAGTTTGTCTATCGCGGTCAGATGGCGCTGGGCAATTTCTCTCCCGATCTGCACCATTCGGGCATAGCCGCGCGGCGCGAAATACACGCTGTAGAGCGGTTCCTGTCCGAGAAGCTGGCTCATAGAACGTTCTCCATCGCTTATTCCGGCATATCGACCATGATGGACAGGAGCGGAGCGTGCTGCTGGGCACCGTATACGTCCGTTTCCCCCAGGTCACCCGAACAGATGGGTCTGACAATGGTCACCTTGATCGCATTCGCCGGGTCAAAATGGACGATTCCGATGATCCTGTCCGGCGTGATCCGGTAAAGCTTTGAAATCAGCTCTTCATTGATGATGTTCGCGCCGCTGACGTAGCGGTAGTTTTCTTCGGAATCAAACATCAGGTCCAGTGTCAGCTCATATGGTCCGGAGTTTTTGCTGCGGATGATGGTGGTCAGTTCCGTGATGCTTTTTTTCATGTGGCCTCCTCAGACCTGTTCGATCTCCATGGGGAAATGTGCGCAGGGATCCCCTGTCTGGAGCAGGTGGTAGATGCTGAACACAAAGACCTCGCCGGCATGGAAATCACTGGGAGAATACGGGAACGCCAGGTTTCCCGCCGTAGCCCGCCTGCCCTCATAGCCATAGTGCAGCATGGTGGAACGGGCTGCCGCGCAGATGGTGTCTGCGTGCGGCTGGGTGTCGGAAACCGCCTCGATCACGATGCCGATTTCATGCCCCTGAACCTTTCGGTTTGGCTCCAGGCTCCCCATGACGCCGTCGCGGCCGTAGATGGTGAACAGCAAGTCATACTGTATTCCGGATTTGCTGAAATTGTCCCTTACCCGCTCTCGAACACCCTGCGTGATCTCATCAATGTGCTGGAGCAGGACCGGGTCCCTGGCGCCGGCGATGGACACAGTGCGGTATCCGATGCGCCTGGCCCCTTCCAGTTTGATGGCATAGGGATCCGAGGGCACAAAGCGGCTTCCCCTGACACGCGCAATCTGCGCGGTGACCTGCTCGAACTTCGTGTCACGGAGGTCTAGATGGCCGCCCGGGCCCGGAAGGATGTAGGGATTGGTTTTTTCATACAACGTATGGGCCGCCACCGACAGAGTGGTGCACTTGCGGATGGGGTTGAGCGGTTCCAGGTCAAAATGGTCATGCCGCAGGTATCCGAACATGCAGTCGGACCCTGAACCGGGCGTCGCCGCGATGGAAGCGCACTCCAGAATCTTCCCCATATGGATGGCAAGACCCCTGTCAAAGCCGGCGCGGATTGCCGGGGCGGCGAAGACCGCAGGATCGTAGCAGCGGCCGGCAAGGACAACCTGGGCGCCCTTGTCCAGGGCAAGGATGATGGGCTCGATGCCCATCTGCGCCACGATGCTGACAGTCTCCTCCAGGATGTCTTCCGTCAATTCAGGCGCAGGCGGCAAGGGCTTGACCATACCCTTTTGAAGGGCATCCCTGACGGTTTCCTTTGGAATCTCGGCATGGATGACCGCCATGGAAAACCGGAGGCCTTGTTCTTTCGCGATTTCAAGGATGATGCCGCGGCACCAGGAAAGGTGACTGTCCCCTCCGCTTCCGCCCGCGGAACCGATGACGATCGGTATGCCCCTTGGGATACCGGCGCAAAGCATCAATTCCAGGTCGCGCTTCACAGCGCCGCGGTCCGTGAAGGAGACCCCCGCGCCCAGGTAATACGGGCCGGGGTCGGTCGACCCTGCGTCAACGGCGATCAGGTGCGGATTCCTGGCCATCCCCGCCTTAAACGACGCGGCTGGAAAGCCATAGCCCAGGATGGCGGTCGTTGATAAAACCCTGAATTCATCCATGCTGTACATCTCCTCCCTTCACTTCCCTGACACCAATCCCGGCCTTCCTCAGCGCGATGATCCTCTGCATCTCGTTGAAACAGATCATGTAGGCTTCGTCAACCCCCATGCCCGGCTTGGCCAGGACCTGGTCCGCATTGACAGCCATGGCGCAATGGACGCACACCTGCGCGGAACGGTCCGTTTCGTTGCAGGTTCCTCCCTGATAGGCGCCGATCCCCTTCTTTTGACAGTACAGCACCGCCTCGCAGGTATTGTGGACGGAGCCCAGGTCCGGAGTCTTTACCTGGATCATGTGCCCCGCGGCATTGTCGGCAAAATAGATGACGTCTTCCAGCGTGTTGCACCACTCGTCCGCAACCAGCTCCACGTTGATCCCGCGGCGGTCGACCTCCAGGCGCAAACCGCGCAGGTCGCGCATCTGGGCTTCCCTGCTGCCCGAATCCATCGGCCCCTCGATGCGCAAATGGTATGGCGCCGCGGCTTTTTCAAGTTCCCCCAGGAAATCAGCCATGCCGGTATAATTGTCAGCGCCGAAGATCTGGCCGATGGTACCGTAGCAGTCAATATGGAAGACTGGGCGGTATCCTTTGAATGGGGCGAAGTCTTTCACGCGCTGGTTGAGCCACTTGACATAGGCCAGGAGCTTTTCTCCCTTCGGCGCGGTCTTTTCGACACTGTTGAACAAGCCGTGGGGCAGCACCGGGGCGCCTTTCATGATCATCTTGTCCGCGTTGCTGTAACGGTCGTCCCCCGACTGGGTGAAAATGGGGAGGTTAATTTCCGATACCTTCGTGTTGTATTCTTTGGCCACCAGGTCGCACATATTCAGCCCTTGCGCCTTCGCGACAGCGTCCAGGACGGCCTGGGATACCCCGTAACGGACCGCGGTGTGCAGATTCAGGCCCGCGTTGTCAGTCAGGCTGTCGATTTCGCCTGCAAGCCGCCTGAAGCTGTCCGCTTCCTGGCCAACCAGATGGGAGGCGACCTCCCCTTCAATCAAGGACATATAGGTGTCCGCGAGGAACAGGGGGTCCCTCCCACCCGCACCCGAATACTGCACGGCGGCGCAGTCTCCCCATCCAACCTGGCCGTTCTCCAGGACGATCAGGACAGAGATGGACTCCCCGGGCTGGCGTATACGGCTGAACCCCGGTGTAAGCGGATCCCCGGCATACATCGCGCCATCCGAGCGGGCGCCCTGCTTGATCGCTTTCTGGTCGTCAAAGAAGAATCCCGTCAGCCCCTTTGAGCAAACAACCTTTGTGATTTTCATGGATCATACTCCTTCAAACCAATTAATGCGGCCTGCCGACCAGGCGGCCCTTTGAAATCGCATAGATGTCGTCAATGACCATTTGGAAGGAGACGCCGCGGTTTTCCGCCTCCGCGCGCTTCCTGATCATGTCGTGATGAAACGCTTTCAGCCTGCCGTTCAGCGGAAGGTTTCCGGTGTCCAGCAGGCGCACCGCGCCGTTGTTGTCACGGGCCGGCATGATTTTCCCGGCATTGAAGCGGCTGGGCGCGAAGGGGACGTCGATGACCCCGGCTTCAAAAGCCCTGACCGTGCCCAGGGCGAGGTCTCCCTCCCCCAATTCCAGGGTGCGTTCCAGGATGCAGGCGGTTTCTTCCCGGATGATCGCCGTCTCTTCTGCCAGTTTGTCGCCATCGGCAAGCGCCTGGTCTGCCAGCATCATAATGACCTGCTTGGTGGCGCGCAGACCTGCCGCATTGGCTTCCTTTGTCGGAACCCCAAGCGCTTCGTGCGGGGATTTGACGATGACCTTTGTGGCCTTTGCCAGCGCCGCGACCGCGCTGCCCCAGCAAATCACGGCGAAAGCCTTCGCCTCATCCTGCGGGAAACCGCCCATCCACTGATGAAGCACGGTGCTGACCGTGACGCCGTGATAGCCAAAGCGCTCGAGATATTCCCTGGTCTGCCCCTCCAGCGCCTTGATGGCGGCAACGTCCTGGATCAGGTTGCCGCACTGTCCATAACCGACGGTGATGTTCCTGACCCCCTGTTCCGCTGCGAGCAAAGCCTCTATAATCGCCACCGCGTTGGACACGCAGGGCGGCACCAATGTGCCCGTTAGTGGGCCAAAAGGCTCCCGGTTGAGGGTGATGCCGGCGTCCTCGTACAGGCCGACCAGCCGGTCGCAGTACTGCCAGTTGAACAGGGTATCCCGCATCGCCGCGTTTTTAGCGTATGGGATGTTATAGGAGATCCCGCCGCCTTCAAAGCTGGTGAATCCGCCGGCCAGGGTGATCTCGCACAGCAGGCGGGCGTCCGGCGTGCCGTGGCGCACCTGCACAGGCGCGTGCAGAGCGGAAGTGACCATCCTGCACCCTTTGACCCCATGGTTGACAGCCGGAAAGCCGTTGAGCATCGCTTTGCCTGTTATTTTCGACTCTTCTATGCCGTGCTGAGCGTCTTCATAACGGTTCAGGCGCGTGTAGCTGTCGATCGTGGTCGGCAGCAGGTCGGCCTCCCCCTCTTTTTCAAGGTAACTGAGCAGGACGATGTGCTCGTTGATGATCGGGACTCCGGCACGGGGCTGGATGAGCGTACGGCCTTCGTCAAGCGCTTCATTGAGCCTGGTCACAAACCGCTTGTCCAGAGGAATTTTCGCCTGGTAAGCGATTGCCTCATCCAGGTCCACCTCAGCGCCCGTCGGCCAGGCTTTGAGGACCTCCTGCCTTTGGGACATGAAGAAATCCAGGGACCATTTCCTGTTAGACAGCTGCATACGATTCTTCCTTTCCAAAAAACTCCAGCAAGAGCCGGAGCGCAACTTCGCGGTTGTATCCCGCCAGCAACCCCATCGCGGAGAGGATATACCTGCTGTCGCAGATGACTCTCACATGCCTGGGCGTCAGCGTCATGGGGCCCTGCAGATCAAGCGCCTGCCTGACAATCTCCCCCTGTTCCCGCGAGTAGATCAGCGCGCCGCCGGTCATGATCAGGTATTCAGCCTTTGTGAGGTCCTTCCCGGTCTGCTGGTCCACAGGGCCGACGGGGGTATAGACGCGTTCCAGCGTTCCCGCATGCCTGGACAGCGCGCAATATAACGCGCAGGTGGCCAGGGCTCGGTCGGCCGCAAGCTCTTCGGGGGTTTCCGGCAGCAGCGACGGGTTGGCGTGAAGGTCCCGCACTGCGACGGTGACGGTTTCTTCCGGCAGGCCGCTCAGTCTGCTGAGCGTTTCCGCGCCGACGGCTTCAAGGATCCCTGACGCGCTGTACCGCATCCCGATGTCCCCTTCCACCGTACGCTTGGCGAATGGCTCGGGCAGACCGCGCAGCATGACGTTCGGATTGCTTGGGTCGCCTTTGGCGATGGAATAGACGTCCGTCGTCGCCCCGCCCAGATCGACCGCCAGCAGCTCGCCCAGGCCTTTCGTCTTTTTTGTGCCTTCGGAGAGCAGGATGAGCGCCTCCATCACGGAAGAAGGCGTGGGCATCAGGATCCCGTCCAAGAGTTCACCGGCGCGGCTGAGCCCTTTGGCGCGGATGATCCGCTTCAGAAACACTTCGCGGAGGATCGCCTGGACCGGCTCGATGTGCAGCCTGTTCATCTCAGGCATGACGTTGGGCGCGCGATAAACTGGATGTCCGCTGCTTTCAAGCGCCTGTATGCATTCCTCCTGGGCGTTGCGGTTCCCGGCGACGACGATCGGGAAACTTCCCGCCGCCCGGCTGAGGGCAAGGGCGTTGGCTGTGATGGTTTCCCTGTTTCCGCCGTCAGTCCCCCCCGTCAACAGGAGAATGTCCGGGTTGATGCTTTCAATCTCACCGATGTCCTCGCGGGTCAGCTGATAGGCGTAGGTTTTCCTGACCTTGGCGCCCGCGCCAAAGGCGGCAAGCCTGGCAGCCTTGCTGGTCAGCGCCGGGACAAGCCCGCAAACCACCATATTCAGCCCGCCCGCGGCGCTGGAGCAGGCGAGCCTGGCCTGCAAGTCCAGTTTTCCGCAGGACGATTCAAGAATGGACATCGCGCTGTTCAGGCCGATGGAAACATCGCTGGCCGCCGTCGTAAATGCCTGGGCACTCCCCAGTACCCGGGGTGTGTCCAAATCAACCGCTGTCAGTTTTGTATAGGTTGACCCAAAGTCAATCAGCAGGACAGGCCGCATCAACTGTCCCCGTCAAGGTCTTCACGAAGGGCTGAAATCCCGGCCTCAGGCGTCGTTCCCGGGCCGAACACACGGTTGAATCCCATTTGCCTGAACCGCTTCTCCACTTCTTCAAAAGGCTGCTTCCCAACGACAATGTTGCCGCCGACATAAAGAAGGATGCCTTTCAGCCCCGCTTCGTCGCATTTCTCGCGGAACCCCTGGCAGTCCAGTTCGCCATGGCCGTAGAGGGACGAAACGATGATGGCATCCGCTGCTGACTCGATCGCCGCTTCGATAAACTCTTCCTGGGAAACCATCACGCCCAGATTGACAACGTGAAACCCGGCATCCTGAAAAGCGTAATTCAGGATCTGGTTGCCCACCGCATGAACATCCGCCCCGATTACGCCCAGGACCAACGTTTTCCCCATATAACTGCCTCCAATTGCTTGTCGGAATCAGCATAGCCTGTATAAACCGGCTTGTCAACCTCCGCCGCTTGTTTTACGGCACCTTTGCACATATAATGTTTTTACAGACAAAGGAACGCTTTGCCGAAAGGAATGAAAGCCGTGAACATCTGCCAGCTGACAGACACTTTCCTGCCCATTGTCGACGGCGTGGGGCGCGTTGTGCTCGCCTATGCCGAAACCTTGTCCGGAATGGGCCACCAGGTGACCGTGTGCTGCCCGATGTACAATACCGGCCACCGCGGCGGTCTGCCTTTTGAGCTTGTTGACTATGCGGGGTTCAAGGTGCCCACCGCGCCCCAGTACAAGGTCGGCACGGCGGCGCTTGACAGCCACTACAAGAAGCGGATGGACATGATCGACCTGGACGTCGTGCACTCTCACAGCCCCTTTTCGGCGGGAAAGGAAGCGCTCAGGCTGGCCAGGGACCGGAAGCTTCCCCTTGTCGCGTCGTTCCATTCCAAATATTACGACGATTTCCTGAACGTTACCCACAGCGAAGCGATCGCCAAAGTGGTTGTCAGCAACATCGTCAATTTTTATATGCGCTGCGACGAGGTTTGGGCGGTTTCGGAAAGGAGCGGCGAAGTACTCCGAGCGTATGGATACAAAGGCCGCATCCTTGTCATGCCCAACGGCGTCACCATGCGCACGGCCGACCCGCAGAAAATCAGGGACGTGGAAGAGCGTTTCTCACTGAGTTCCCATCCGCTGCTCCTTTTTGTCGGGCAGATCAACTGGAAGAAAAACATCCTGCGCGTACTGGAGGCGGCATCTCTCCTGATGCGTTCCGGGGTGACCTTCCGGCTGCTGCTGGCGGGGCAGGGGCCTGACGAGAAGATGGTGCAGGAAAAGATCATGGAACTGGGCCTTTCGGAATGCGCAAGCCTGACCGGCCACATCGCCGACATGGAGACGCTGGACGCGCTATACGCCCGGGCGGCGGTTTTCACTTTTCCATCCCTGTACGACAACGCGCCCATGGTCGTCCGGGAAGCGGCTGTCATGGGTACGCCGGCTGTGCTGGTGTCCGGCAGCAGCGCCGCGGAAATCATCCACGACGGCGCAAACGGCTTCCTCTGCAGGGACGACTCGAAGGACCTCTTCCGCGTATTGAGCCAGGCATTGATGGATTTGGAAAAGACCAGGTATATCGGCATGCAGGCCCGGACCACCATCCCGCTCCCCTGGAGAGACATCATGGACAAAGCCCTTGCCAGATATGAGGAATTGGTCCGCGAGAAAAAAGGCAGGAAACGCAAGTATTACGCGCAGAAGCCGGCAATGAAAGCTTTGCGCGGATGATGGGGGATAACAGGATCGACGTCGCAGTCATCGGCGCCGGGCATGCCGGATGCGAAGCCGCGCTTGCCTGCGCCAGGCTGGGCTTTCAAACGGCCCTGATTACGCTAAACATTGACAGCATCGCGCTGATGCCGTGCAACCCGTCCATCGGCGGGACCGGAAAAGGCCAACTGGTCCGGGAAGTGGACGCCCTTGGCGGCGAAATGGGCCTGGCAATCGACGACACCACGCTGCAAAGCCGGATGCTCAACACCGGCAAAGGCCCGGCCGTCCATTCCCTTCGGGCCCAGGCTGACAAGCGGGCCTACCAGCGCAGGATGGCCAGGGCCCTCTTCTCGCAGGAGCGGCTCACCGTTTTCCAAGGAGAAGCGAAAGACATCCTGACAAACAACGGCAGGATCTGCGGCGTTAAATTGCTGACCGGAAACACTATCCGCTGCGGTGCGGTCATCGTTGCCGCAGGCGTATACCTGAAGAGCCGGATCATCATCGGGGAAACGCACTGGCACTCCGGTCCCCAGGGCCTGCTCAGCGCGAATCATCTCGCCGACGCGCTGGCCGGCCTGGGCTTTGAGATCCGCCGTTTCAAAACCGGCACCCCTGCGCGCATTGACGCGCGCAGCATCGATTTTGAAAAAATGGAAGTCCAGCCGGGCGATGAACCTGTAACACCCTTTTCCTTCCTCACCGATAAGCCGCCGGAGAACCTGGAGCAGTGTTACCTTACGTGGACGAACGGGCAGACGCACGAGATCATCCGCCGGAACATCCACCGTTCCCCCATGTTTTCCGGCGATATCAAAGGGACCGGCGCGCGCTACTGCCCTTCCATTGAAGACAAGGTCCACAGATTCGCTGACAAGGACAGGCACCAGGTATTCCTGGAGCCTGAAGGCTTGCGGCATCCCGAGTGGTACGCGCAGGGGCTGTCTTCCAGCCTGCCTGAAGACGTCCAGGTCGCCTTGTACAGGAGTATCCGGGGTCTGGAGCGGGCACATCTGACCCGCCTGGCTTACGCGATTGAATATGACTGCATCAACCCGCTGGACCTGACGCCAGCCATGGCATCCCACAGGATCCCCGGATTGTATTTCGCGGGACAGGTCAACGGGACCTCCGGGTATGAGGAGGCGGCGGCGCAGGGCATCCTGGCCGGCATCAACGCCAGCCTGTTTCTGAAAGAGCGGGATCCGTTCATCCTGACGCGGGAACAGGCCTATATCGGCGTGCTGGCGGACGACCTGAGCAGCAAGGGCGTGGACGAACCGTACCGTATGATGACCGGGCGCGCGGAATACAGGCTGTCCATCCGCCAGGACAACGCGGACCTGCGGTTGACGCACCTGGCGCACAAAATCGGCCTGGCAAGCGATGAGCGGCTGCGCAGGGCGGAGCGCAAGGAACGCGAAACGCAGGTTTTGATGCAATTGTATAAATCACAAAAGCAATCTGAAATTGGAAAGTCCGTTTTTCAGGGCATCACGGACAAGACCATGGGTTTTTCAGCCGATTCGGTCATGCAGGCTGAAATCCGAATCAAGTACGACGGTTACCTGAACAGGGAAGCCGCCCAGATCAAGGCGTCCAAGGCCATGGAGGACAGGCAGTTACCGGACGATGTGGATTATCAGGAGATTTCTTCCCTGCGGATAGAGGCAAAGCAGAAACTGGCACGCCAGAAGCCGCATTCGCTCGGGCAGGCCGCCAGAATCCCGGGGGTAACACCCGCCGACGTCGCGGTGCTGTCGGTATGGCTGAAGAAATACCGCGACACAGCGAAACCGGCGTAATCCGCCGGCAGTAACCGCTACATCGCCTCGCGGCTCTCCGCAAGCGCCGCCTGCAGCATGACGGCGCATTCAATGCGCTTTTTGAACAATTCACAGCCCAGGCGATAGACGCCGTGAATGCTCCCTGACGCATGGCAGGCGTTTGCGGCGCATCCACCCGCGCAGTAAAGTTTCGCCCAGCAGCCCTGGCATTCAGTATGCGCGTAAAGGTGATTGTTCAGGAACTCATCCTGTAAATGGAGATTGGTGACGCCCTCATCAAGGTTACCCAGTCTGTATTGCCCGTCCCCGACGAACTGGTGGCAGGGATACAGGTCCCCGGCGGGAGTCACCGCCAGGTATTCCGTGCCCGAGCCGCAGCCTGACAGCCGTTTGTAGATGCAGGGCCCGTGCTCCAGGTCTATGTTGAAATGGTAAAAATCAAAACCCCGGCCCTGATGTTTCCTGTTGAGCATTTCAACGGCCAGGCGCTCATATTGTTCGTACAGGACGGGCAGGTCCTCTTCCGTGATCGCGCAGGGATCCCCTTCGGCGCTGACGACCGGTTCCATGCTCAGCTGTGTGAAGCCAAGATCCGCCATGTGCAGGATGTCGTAGAGGAAATCCGTATTGTGACGGGTGTACGTCCCGCGGATGTAGTAGCTTTTCTGCCCTCTTTCACCTACAAACCGCTGGAACTTCGGCACGACAAGGTCGTAGCTTCCCCGCCCGGCACGGTCGACGCGGAAACGGTCGTGCACTTCCTTCCGGCCGTCCAGACTGAGGACGACGTTGTTCATTTCCCTGTTGCAAAACGCAGTGATTTCATCGTCCAGGAGAACCCCGTTCGTGGTGAGCGTAAAGCGGAATAACTTGCCATGTTCTTTTTCGAGCTGGCGCCCGTATGCCACCAGGTCTTTGACGACCTGCCAGTTCAGCAGCGGCTCGCCGCCGAAAAAATCAACTTCCAGATGCCTGCGGCTGCCCGAATTCCTGACCAGGAAATCAAGCGCTTTCCTGCCCACATCCAGGCTCATCAGGCCGGCATTCCCCTGGTAGCTGCCCTGGCCAGCGAAGCAATAGCTGCAGGCCAGGTTGCAGGCATGGGCCACGTGCAGGCAGAGCGCCTTGACGTGCCCGTCAGCCTTCCTGAACTTTCCGGCATGGTCCATATATGTGTCTGAGGTATAGAGCTTCCCCCCCTCACGTAGGGCATCCAGGTCATCCAGCAGGGCCTTGATGGCTTCATCCGACAACTCGCTGCTGCCGGGAAACAACTGGCGCAGCTGGGCAATCGTTTCATCCCGGCTGGCCGTTTCATACAGCCTGATCGCCTGAAGAGACACTTCATCGGCAATATGGATGGAACCGCTGTGCACGTCCAGCGCGATATGGTAACCGTTCAGGGAATAGGTATGTATCATAAACCTCCAAAAAACCGCCTCTGTCCGGCGGTTCTCAACACCTTGGCTGTATGCGTTCGGTTATTCCTTTTCCTTCTCACAAGGCTGGTTGGCGACACCGCAGGACGTCTTGCAGGCTGACTGGCAGGAAGTCTGGCACTCGCCGCATCCGCCGTTTTCCAGACTCGCGTTCAGATCCCTTGTCAAAATGGTCTTGATTTTCATCCCCATCACCTCTTCGTCAGATTGTCTTATCCTAACCCGTTCAGCCGTGTTATGTCAAGGATTTGCCAGCCTCTTGCGCTGATGATATAATTTTCTCCGTGTCTCTGTGGCCGGAGCCAGAGGGACTGACGCTCCTGATTTCCCTGAAAAAGCGGTCCAGCAGCGCCTTTGCCTCTCCTTCCATCAACCCGCCCCGGCAGGCCGCGTGGCGGTGGAAGACCGGATCCATCGGCAAGACATAAACGCTGCCGCAGCAGCCGTACTGGCTGTCAAAAGCGCCGAACACACAGCGGTCCAGCCCGGAGAGGATGATCGCCCCTGCGCACATAGGGCAGGGTTCCAGGGTCACAAACAACGCGCATCCATCCAGCCGCCTGGTCTGAAGGATGTCCTGGGCACGCCTGATCGCCAGCATTTCCGCGTGCGCCAGAGCATCGTTTGAGGAAACCTGCTCGTTGTGAGCGCCGGCGATGATTCGCCCATTGCGCACAACGACGGCTCCGACCGGTACCTCAGCCGGGTCCTTGGCTGCCAGCTTCAGCGCAGCCATCATAAAATCAGCGTCCTGCATCTTTCCATCCCCCCGACGATTGTAACATAGCGCGCCATGAAACAGAAACGGAGGTCATCATGAAAAACGAAGTTTTGCAAGCCATCACCAGCCGCCGGTCCCACCGCGCATACCTCGCAGACCAGCTCAGCGTAGAACAGCTGGACACGCTGGTCACCGCGGCGCTCCTGTCGCCGTCCGCCAACAACCATCAACCGTGGCACTTCAGCGTCGTACAGGACCAGGCGCTGCTGGACCGCGTGCATCAGGAAGCCGCGAGGACAGCTTTGTCCAAAGACCCCTCCCAAAGGAGCCCGCGCTTTTCAAACCCAGATTTCCAGGTTTTTTATCACGCGCCGACCGTCATCTTCATATCAGCGCCGATAGAGCAGACTTACGCGCTGATCGACTGCGGCATCGCGGTCCAGAACATCGCTCTTGCCGCTGAAAGCATCGGCCTGGGCAGCGTCATTCTCGGCCTTCCAAGGGAGGCGTTTTCCGGGAGCGCAAAGGCGGATCTCGAGAAAGCGCTCCAATTCCCGGATGGCCACAGTTTTGTGATCGCCATTGCGGTCGGGACCCCCGCGGACACCAAAGCGGCGCATGACGTCCATCCCGAAAAAGTCAGCATCATCAGATAATCTAAAAACCGCGCATTATTACTCCGGAGGTAGTCCTTTTGCGAAAAATACACCGACACCATTTGATTTTCGCGCTGCTCACACTGGCGCTGGCGATGCCCTTATCCCACGTTTTCGCCCAGGAAGCCGCCGTCAGCGGGCGGGTTTTTTATGACGTGAACGGCGACGGCATGTTTGATGCCGGTGAAAAGCCGGTGGAAGGCGCCGAACTGGTCCTGATCTCAACAGTCGCCCAGGCTGAAAATGTCTTTGGGTTAACAAAATCCGGCCTTGACGGGCAATACCAGTTTTCGTCTATTCCGGGCGGGGAATACTATCTTTCTGTCAGCCTGCCGGACGGCCTGCTGTTTGCGCAGCCCGCGGTCGGTGGAAGCGCCGCGCTGCCGGCGTCCGGCAGCAAGAGCAGAACAATGCCGTTTAACCTTGATGCAGGCGAACTGGCAGTGAAAGACATCGGCGCGGGAAAAAGAGACGCCTATATCAACGTTATCGCTTTCGGCGATGAAAACATGAACGGCGGGCGCTTCAGCAGTGAGCCTTTGCTCAAAGGCGTTGAGGTTTCTCTCGTCTTTGACTGGGAAGGCGAGCGCCATGTCGTAGTACGGGCTGTCACCGACAAGGAAGGCTTCGCGCAGTTAAGGGATTTGACGCCTGCCGTTTACCGGCTTTCCGTCAGGATGCCCGAACCCTATATCATTGGGCCGCTGGGGCAGAAAATCAACCCGTTTTTCAATGTGATCCCGCCAACTGACAGCAACGAGGGAACTTCCGAACCTTTTCACCTGGAGAGAAGCCTTGGCGTTGGCGTCGGCGGGGTCAAATCCGGTTCCCTGACCGGCCGGGTCTGGTATGACGCCGACATGAATGGCAGAGTTGATGAGGCTGAACGTGGTTTCCCGGGGATAGAAATCACCCTGGCCCATGTTGGACTGGGCGTGTCAAGAACCATCGTCACAGATGAAACTGCCGGATTCAGTTTTGACCACCTTCAGCCTGGCACGTACCGCTTCAGCGCTGCTCTGCCTGACGGCGTCATGTTCGCGCCGGAGGGCAGCCCGTCCCTGTTTACCGAAGGTTTCACTGACAGCCAGAGCGCTGAGATAGAAATCACAGAAGGCCTGGTCACCGCCTTGGATCCCGTCGGCGTGATGCCCGCGTCCGGGATCACCGTCATCGCTTTCCACGATACAAATGTGAACGGCATGCCTGATGAGGGGGAGCCCGCTTTTTCAGGCGCGGTCGCGGAGGCTGTCAGCCGCGGACAGACCGTTCAAAGTTCGGTGACCGACAGCGAGGGCAAAGCGGTGTTGACCCGCGTCAGAAGCGGCGAAGCCGTCGTTCGGGTAAGGCTGCCTGACGGCCAGGTTTTCAGCGTCAACGGGGGCGAAGCTGGAAACGCATTCCACTCGGTCTCCGCGACGTCTGCCATCACAGTGAAGAATCGGCTTGAACACGGCGGGCAGTTGACGCTCTTTGCCGGGGTCACGCTGCCTTCTTCCGTTTCCGGCGCCTTGTTTGAGGACACGAACCTTTCTGGCGTTTTGGAGAGCGGCGAAGGGTTCCTGTCAGGGTTCACCGTTCAGGCGATCGACGGCGGGGGGAACATCGCCGCAGAAGCGCAGACCGACTCGGGCGGCCAGTACACGCTGGACAGCCTGGTGCCCGCAAGCTATACCCTGCGTTTCCAGCTTGTCAGCCCCTACGTGTTCTCGGAGGCTTCAGGCGCGGGCGAAGCGTTCGCAAACCAGGTGATTTCGCAAACGCCGGCATACGGCGAGACGGGTATTCTCACCCTGCAGCCCGGCCAGAGCCTCCAAAGCGTGGACGCCGGGGCTTTCCGTTCAGCAGTCATCAACGGCTCGGTGCTGCTGGGAGACGATGAAGTCGGTTTCGGTGGAAAATCAGGCGGGCTTCCCGGTGTCGTAATTGAACTCGTTTATGAAGACGGCGCGCCATTTTCCGAGCATACCGTCACAGCAACAGACAGTCAGGGCAGCTTCTCCCTGAAAGGGGCACTGCCGGGCACGTATCGCCTGAGATACAGTCTGCCTGAACACGCCAAGTTCAGCAGGCCAATGACTGACGAATCCCTCTACCTTTCAGAAGCCCTGGTTGTCAAGGCAAGCGACGTGATCGACGTCGAACCGTTCTTTGCTGTCAGGACCGGGATCCTGGCCGGCCTTGCGTACCAGGACACAGACAACGACGGAAGCCAAAGCGACGGGGACCTGAGCTTGCCGGGAGCGTCCATCCAGCTGAAAAACGAAAAGACCGGTGAAATCTACAGCGCAATCAGCGCCATGGACGGGCTATACGAGATCAGCGGCGTCCGGCCCGGGCTATATGTGGCCAGCGTCCAGCTTCCCGAAGGCTTTGTCCTGGACACAAACGCGCGCAGCGTTGTTCCCGCCGCCTTGACAGGCGGCTCCATGGCAAAGCTGGAAATCAAAATGAGCGACAGAATCATCGATTCGGTCCTGTCCGCCGTAAGACCCGTGGCGCTTCAAGGCGTTGTGTTTTATGACCACGACCTGAACAAGCGGTACGACGCACAGACGGATTCCCCGTATCCTGCCCCGTTCACCCTGAAACACCTCAGAACAAATACGACATTCAGCCTTGAGGCGGACGCAAAGGGGGTATTCCTCCAGGATCCGGTCTTCCCGGGTATATACGAAATCACCCTCAGTCTTCCGGAAGACCATTTGCTGACAGCGCCGGGGCAGCCCCGGCAGGATGGTAGCGTATGGACCGCGACGGTTCAGCTGGACGGTTCTTTTGCCAATTTGGAGCTTCCCGTTATCCAGTGGGCGGCCCTCTCGGGAACTGTCTGGAACATGGACGGCAGCATGGATGGCGTCAACGGCATCACTGTAAAGCTGATGGAATCCCAGGGGAACCTGGTCCAGGAAGCGTTGACAGACGAAGGGGGGCGGTTCAGCTTCGCGCAGCTGCTGCCCATCCAGTACTCTATGGTTGTCCAGCTGCCGCAGAACTACCGTTTCGCCCGCGAAGTGGACACGGCAAACCGGGGCAGCGTGATCACCTCAGAACCTGCGGGCACTGAAAGTGCAGGCGAAAGCAGCCTTTTCAAACTAGACATGGGCGAGCGCAGGGAAGGCCAGGACGTCGGCATCGGCGCGATGGGAAAACTGGGCGATTATGCCTGGCTCGACCTGGACGGGGACGGTATGCAGGACGCCGGCGAACCGGGCATACCGGATATCAGGATCAGGCTGTATCAATACGGCCAGCTGGCCGGGCAGGCGGACACGGATAATTATGGGCGGTACCTGTTCACCGGCCTATATCCCGGCGTCTACAGGCTGGAAGCGGATGTGCCTGACGAAATCAAGCCAACCAAGAACCAGTCGGAATTTCCCCTGGTCGCGAGCGTGCTGATTCCCGCAGAAGAAGGAGTCGCGTTCGCCGAAGGGATCATCGTCCCAAGCGGCGGGCGAAACCTGAACTGTGACCTGGGCTTCGTGCTTCTAAAAGAAGGGCGGCTGCCCGATTCGCTTCTCCACCTGCCGCAAAAGGACTGGACGCGCGTCAACGAACAGAGCCCCAGGAGGTAAAGTTCTTCATGACTGTGGATAGTCCCTGTTAGAAAAACTGCCCCGAAGCGGGGCAGTTTTTGTTTGTATTGTCCGGCAGCGCATGATGTGATTCCAATAAGCGCGGCGGGGCAGGAATAATCCTGGTTATTCTTCCTCTTCTTCCTCAGGCAGTTCCGCGTTATGGAACACCTCCATCACGTCGTCGTTGTCATCCAGCAGTTCCAGTATCTTCTGGACTTTGGCCAGGGTTTCCTCATCGTCGATGCCGATGGTGGTCTGCGGGAGCTTCCTTCTGTCGGCTGACAGGAAGGAATACCCCTTTCCCTCAAGCGCTTCACGCACGGCGGAAAAATCATTCGGCGCGGTATATACTTCAAAGCCCTCTTCGCTGGTTTGGACGTCCTCCGCACCGGCATCCAGCGCGTTGAGCATCAGCTCGTCCTCATCCACGCCCGCGCTCCGTTCAATCAGCAGGAGACCCTTGAAATCAAACATATAGGAAACCGAGCCGGTCGTCCCCAAAGAGCCGCCGTGTTTCTCGATGATGTGGCGCACCTCGGAGCCTGTCCGGTTCCTGTTGTCGGTCACCACTTCGACGATCAGAGCGATACCGCCAGGCGCGTAGGCTTCATAGGTGATTTCCTCAAAAATGACGTTCTGGGCCTCGCCCGCCGCTTTTTTGATGCTCCGGCTGATGTTGTCGTTGGGCATGTTCACCGCCTTGGCTTTGGCGATGATGTCCCTCAGCTTGCCGTTGACGGCGGGATCGCCGCCGCCTTCGCGCACGGCGATGGCGATTTCACGCCCGATTTTGGTGAAAGCCTTCCCCCGCTCCGCATCCGCTTTTCCCTTTTTATGTTTAATGTTCGCCCATTTTGAGTGACCGGACATATGTTTCATTCCTCTCGTTTTGATTGCATTCCATGATACCATCCGGCAATACCACCGTCAAACCGGGAGCCTGGATGCCGGTGCTTTACCCGACGACGACCCTCGCGCGGTCCGGGTAATTGGTGATCAGGATATCAGCCCCCTGATCGACTACTTTGCGCATGTCCCTGTCGTCATTCACTGTCCAGACATGCACCAGCCCTCCCTGATCCTGCACCCGACGGTAGGCCTCCGGGTTGATCAGCAGGTCTGAATAATGCGGGTGCATCGCGTCCAGGCCGGCCGTTTTCAGGTAATCCGCGGGCCTGATGAAACAGCAGTCGTACAGCAGGCCGCAGACGGCCTTCGGGTTGATCTGCTTGATCAGCTGGAGTGAATAATGGTTGAAGGAAGAATAGATGACCCTGTCCCCCATCCCTGTCTTTTCGACCAGTTGGATGCACTTCTCTTCCAGCCCCTCATAAGGTATCCGGCTGTTTTTCAGCTCTATGTTGATCCTGAGCCCTGTGGGGCTGAGTAGATCAATGACTTCCTCAAGCGTGGGTGCCCGCGCCTGTGTATATTCAGGATGCGGCTTGTTGAACAGCTGTTTCTTGATGTCTTTGAGCGTCATGCTGCAAACCAGGCCGCTGCCGTCTGAAACCCGGTCGATCCGCTCGTCATGCGTAACGATCAGCTGATGATCCCGGCTGAGGTGAACGTCCAGTTCAACGCCGTCCGCCCCCTGTTCCACTGCCAGTTGGAACGCTTCCAGGGTATTCTCCGGCGCGTATCCGGACGCGCCGCGGTGAGCAAATACCTTCGTACCCATTTTCTTCCTTCCGAATCCCCGAGCGACTTGACAGTGTCCGGCGAATACCGCCCAAACCGCACAGGGATCCTTTCCGTTTCGTCTGAGGTAGTTTAGCACATGCCACTGCCCGTTACAATCAAGGCTTGCCTTGAAATGGGATCTATTGTATACCTGTGTCAGCAGGGCGGGAGGAGGTCGGTGAAGTGTGCTGTCTGTCGACCGGTTTACCGAGTTGCTCAGCGAAGCGGCCAGTCAGCTGCCAGAAGTGATTTTCGAAGGCCTCAACTTGGGCATCGGCGTCGCGGAGGGCAGCAAAAGAAAAAAAGGAACCGCTTCGGGGGTCCCTGCCCTTGTGATGGGCGAATACAGGGTCAGCCGCCAATTGGGGCGGGGGATCCTGCTGTATTACGGGTCATTCCGGCAGGTGTACCCGGATTTGGATGATGATGAAGAAGGTTTCCAAGTGATCAGCGGCGTCCTGAAGCACGAACTGAGGCACCACCTGGAATCCTTGGCAGGCTCAAGGGAACTGGAATTCGCAGACGCCAGGCGGCTGATGGAACTCTAGGTAGATTAAATGTGCCGGCCAGGCGTCCGTTTTCTTAATACCACGTCCGGGCGATCGCTGTGACGCGCCAATCCTCGCTGGTGAGCCTGTACTGGAAAACGTCCGGGTTGGTCTGCTCCAATTCAGGAAGCATGAGGATGTTCGACTCAGGGTCCTCCGTCTTGCTGTCGTAGAGTTAGGAAAGGCGCTTGATGCGGCTGGCCAGGTTGCCTTCAGCCGTTTCCAGAAGGTAGACGCCCTCCCCACTGTCTTCACGCATGTAGCCAGGCCGACGTACTTGGCCTGGTATACTCCCCTGTCCCCGTAGATGGCCAGGTAGCCCGTCCAGGAACGTTGATGATGCGGTCCATGTTCGTATAGCCCGTCAGCAGTTTTGGAACGCCGGCCTCCCTGATGCCGTAGGGCTGCCCGTCAGGCAGCGGGGTGATCTGGCGGAACGTGTTCGTCACCGCCTGGGGGAGACCGGCTTCACCGAGCGCAAAGGAAGTATAGGCGCCGCACCAGCCAAAGCTTGCCTTCGGACCGTAATACCAGGCGGTGTACCTGTTGCTCTTTTTAAACCGGAACCAAGTCCCGCCTCCCACTCCCTGATCGCAAGGTCCACGGCGCCCCTCACCAGTTCGGGAACTTCCGGGTCGGCCGCCACGTCGACTGTCAAGGTCAGCAACGGCTTCTCGCCTGTTTCAAAGGCGTTCTCCTCGGGGCTTGCCCCTGCGGAGAGGAGCAATAACAGCGACTAAAATGGAACGATGACTCTCTTCAAGTTTCGTCCTCCACAGCTTCAGGCTGTTCCTCCGGCGTTTCGGTCAGGGACCGCTTCTCCCTCCGTTTCTTTCGAAGGGAGAAGGTTTGGTCCGTTACCACCCCGAAAAAGCCGATGATGATGAACAGGTAATAGGTGACAAAGCGCCAGATGAGCAAGGCGGCAAAGATTGTCGAATTCGGGAAGAAACTTCGGAAAAAGAAATAGAAACCGCCTTCCTGCGCGCCCGAAGCGCCGGGAAGTGGCGTGAACGAAGCAGTGATGTAGAGCAGGAACTGGATGGTAATCACCTGCAGGTAGCCATGCCTTGACAGTGAAAAGCCCCTGTAGATGAAATAGATCACGCTCATCAGCACAGTGACCTGGATCAGCGAAAGGATGAAGAGCATGAGGAATTGCATCGGCTGTTTGGTCAGGATCTCGACGCTTGAATGAAAGTCGTTTAACGCGGCGTCCAGGCGCGAAGACGTTTTCGCCTTGTCCTTGATGAGGCGGATACGGAAACCCAGGTTGACCAGGAAAATGATGATGGCGCGCACCAGGTTGCGGTTGATGGCCAGCAGAATGACCAGCGTGACCATCAGGGAGTTGATGAAGAAGCCTACGGCGACCAGCCAGACCCCCTTCCCCAGGATGGCGTATACGTGAGCGCCTGAAGCGATCCACAAAGCCGCGCCGACAATGAGCATGGCGCTCTGCCAGCAGAAGAACTTGACGGCCAGGGATGAGTAGGCGATGCCCATGGACACGCCGCGCTTTTTGAACGCGAAGGCCTGCATAGGCTGCCCGCCCGTCGCGGCCGGCGTGATGGATGAATAATAGACGCCGATGAGGCCGATAAGGTTGCAGGAAGCCCAGCTGACCCTTACCCGTTGAAAATGAAAAAAGACCCGGAGGATCAGCCCTTCCAGGAGGAGATGGATCATGATGCAGGCGATTGCGCCAAAAAGCCACCAGGGTTGTATCCTGCGGAAAGCGTCGAGGATCTGCTGAACGTCTCCCGCCTTTGAGACCAGATAGAGGACCAGCAGCAGGGTCAGGACGATGAAACCGATATTCAGCAGCATGCTGCGTTTTTCCCTGGTCAGTTTCGCCATACGCCCTTTCTGCTCTTTTGTACGTTTTCCTCAAAAATTATAACACAGCCTTCAGTGCTTTGTCACACAAAGCCGTCCGCGTTGATACCGTCGCATCGCTATGCTACAATGTTTTTGTCATCATTTTGCGAAAGAGACAGGAGCGACTGATATGGGAATAATTCCGGAGAACGACATCCTGATTGGCACCTGCCTGCCGGGCACTGAAACCGGCCGTTGGCTGGACCTCTTTCTTGACGCCGGGTTTGAAGCCCTTTCGGTGAATTTTCACATGAGTTTCGGGCAGTTCGACATCGAAAACCAGGGACCCGAGCTGAAGGAGAAAGCTGATAAGAAAGGCGTGAGGATCACTGCGCTGGGCATTTACAGCAACCCGGTCCAGATCCCGGAGCACGTCCGGCAGCTGGAAAGGGCGATCGACGTTGCGGGCGGATACGGCGCCGGAATTGTCTCCACTTTCGCGGGCGCCTATGAAAATCAACCGATGGACACGTCCTTTTCCCGCTTTGGGGAGGTCTTCCGCGAGCTTTGCAGGCGGGCCGAAGACAAGGGGGTCCGCATCGCGCTGGAAAACTGCCCCATGGGCGGCAGCTGGCAGAGGGCGACCTGCAATATCGCCATCAACCCCCGCGCGTGGGAAGCGATATTCAATGAAGTATCTTCCCCAGCCCTGGGGCTTGAATGGGAACCGGCGCACCAGATGGTGCAGCTGATCGACCCCGTCGCCCAGCTGCGCAGGTGGGCGGGCAAGGTCATCCACGTCCACGGAAAGGACGCGAGCGTCGACTGGCGCGCCGTGGAGGACAACGGTGTCTTCCTCCCTTCAAACAGTTACGCACCTCAGCGGACGGTTGGCTTTGGTGACTGCGACTGGAAAGACATCATCTCCATCCTCAGGCTCAACGGCTACCGGGGCGACATCAGCGTCGAGGGCTTCCATGACCCTGTCTACCGGGGCGCGTTGGAAATGACTGGGCAGCGCCACGCGCTGAGCTATTTGAAATGGTGCCGCGGCGGCGATGGTTTCCCCGGCATCATCGGGTGAGAATTGAACCGCCGCCATGATGATTTCAACGCTTTTTCAAGGATCAGTCCATACAACCGAATGAATACCCTTTCCCGGCCCGTTATTTGGGTAGACTCTATCAAAGGAGGAAATGACCATGAAAAAGACCCTGAGTTTCCTGATTGCCCTTGTATTGATGCTACTGATGCTGCCGGCGGCTTTCGCCATGCCTGTCAGCATCCTGCCGCCTGACCGCCTGGTCAGCCTTGAACACAACGCGCCCAATACCGGTAAAATGCTTCCGGCCGCTTTCGACCCGTATCAGAATACCTACCTGCTCACAGTAGCCAGCTGGGTATCCAGGATCACCTTCACCCCCGTCACTTCTTCGCCCACGTCTGTCGTGACGGTCAATGGCCAGCCAGTCGCAAGCGGACAGAAATCACAGATCATTCAGATGACGGACGATCCGCAGGCTGTCCAGATCACAGTATCTGCCTATGACGCCTCCAACATGCTCACCGCCCAGAATACCTACACCGTTTACCTGCAGCGCAGGCCCAGCGAGCGGCGTACGCGCGTTTCCGCCGGCTATATCTCCCAGATCGACATGGCAGCCGACGGCAGCGCGACCATTTCGGCAGACCTCGTGACGGTCACCTACCAGGACAAATCGAACATTTCGTCTTTTTACAATGACTCTGTGTACCTGTACAAGTACAAGGCTGCCGCCAACTGCCTGTTCTACTTCGGCACCAAACAGCACCCCGTGAGGGCGACCAACGCCCAGGACTTCGTCAACAATTATCTCTCCAGC
This sequence comes from uncultured Christensenella sp., assembly GCA_964544245.1. GTDB lineage: Bacteria > Bacillota > Clostridia > Christensenellales > Aristaeellaceae > UBA6115. The sequence continues at coordinate 979 of CAZJCB010000009.1, read as the reverse complement.
GGCAGCAACCTGTACTATATCATCTACATAGAGGATGAAATCGTCGCCGTTATGCCCTACGCCGCCGATTGAGAAACCGCGGGTCAAATTGCTTATCCCGGCCGGATGAAGGCCGGGTTTTTACTCTGTTCGCGACGGTATCCCGTCCTTTTGTCAGGTTCTCCCCGAGTCTTATCCCAACGCATGCCATCCCCGGGGGTTTTGACCCGAAAAAGGGGGTTTTGACCGGTTTTGACCGAGTTTTGCTCCGGATGTAAAAAGCCTCAGAGCCCTTGACAGGGCTCACTTTTTTGGGGGTCGAGGGGGGTTTTGCTCCTTTTGACCCGATTTCCGGGGTATATGATTTGTTTGAAAATGTTGGACACACGTTTTGCGCTTCCTGTTTCGTTTCATTTCAAGGGATTATTTCTTTATCTTGTTTCAAAGTCATACATCCTGTATTGTGTTTTCATTTAAGACTTGACATACAATGTATACATTTATGTAAGTATGTACGTATGTATGTATGTATGTAAGTATTTTATGCGAATATGTATGTATATTTGTATGTGTATCTATTGCATGGATGGATGATTCAGAATGAATCATGTTTACTCGTGAATGGTTGTCTATAATGGGATAGCTTGCTCATTGGTGTTTGTAATGTGTTGAAGAATATGCGGATCATGGTCGATTAGGCCGTTCCACTTCCCAATCATGTGTTTTGTAAAAACTTATTCAATCTGAACAAAATTTCAGTTTCCCAGCCGATCCTCTTCTTTACATCTTTTATATAGGCCATTCATTGCAGGTTTCATTGTTCAGTAGCATGTTTCTTCCTTTCCTCGCTGTTCCTGAGTCTTCTCTTCATGTTCTTCAGGATCATATACCCCGGAAATCGGGTCAAAAGGAGCAAAACTCCCCTCGACCCCCAAAAAAGCGAGTCCTGTCAAGGGCTCTGAGGCTTTTCACAACTGGAGCAAAACCCGGTCAAAACTGG
>CAZJCB010000008.1:16532-26542 GCA_964544245.1 uncultured Christensenella sp. | reverse complement strand
AGCTACCTGGAGGATCAGGACCAATGGTGGCTGGGGGGTATCATCCGGGACGTGCTGCTGATCAGCAGGCCCGCGGACCGCCTGGAAAACGTCATCCTGGACGCGGACTACGACGCGGGAACGGGCACAGGGTCGCTCAGGATCCGCGCCAGCCTCATTGGCCAGGGTTCACTGATTTATCGTCTCTTGGACGCGTCAGGCACGACAGCGCTGGAGGGCTCGGCGGGGGCGGATACGGCGCTTAGCCTGCCGGGCGCCGTGCCTTGGAACGCGGAACTGCCCAATTTATACACCCTGCTGCTCAGCGTCCTGTCCGGCGGGTCCGTACAGGAATGTGTCCGCCAGGAAATAGGGTTCCGGCGGGTGGAGATCAGGGACGGGGAACTGCTGCTCAACGGCAGGCGGATCATGATGCGCGGCGTGAACCGCCACGAGTTTTCCCCCGTGGACGGCCGCGCGGTAAGCTATGAAAGCACAAAGGCCGACCTGGAGATGATGAAGCGGCACCACATCAACGCCGTCCGCACCGCCCACTACCCGGACAACCCCTTTTTCTATGACCTGTGCGACAGGCTGGGATTGTACGTGATCGACGAGTGCGACCTGGAGACCCATGGCTTCCAGATCGAGAAGATCCCGCGGCGCCTGGCGGAGGACCCCGAGTGGCGCCCGGCCTACCTGGACCGGGCTCAGAGGACCGTCCAGCGGGACCGCAACCATGCCTGCGTCGTCATGTGGTCACTGGGAAACGAGTCCTTTTACGGCGGGAACTTCCACGCCATGTACGACTGGATCCACCGGGAGGATCCCGCGCGGCCCGTGCACTACGAGGGAGAGCCGGACGACCGCGGCCGGATGGACGTGACCAGCAGCATGTACTCACCGGTCGGCCTTCTGCGCGAACTGGACGCGATGCAGGCCGGCAAGCCCCATATCCTGTGCGAATTTGGCCATGCCATGGGCAACGGCCCGGGCAGCCTGATGGAATACACGGACATGATGGAGGATTCCCGGCGCATCCAGGGCTACTTTGTCTGGGAATGGCGGGACCACGGCGTGCGCGCCCAAGGCGCTGACGGCAAGGTCACCTACCGTTACGGCGGCGAATTTGGCGAAAAGGACACGAGCGGAAACTTCTGCATGGACGGCCTCCTCCTGTCGGATTCCACGCCCACACCCGGTTTTTTCGCTTATGCCAAGGCCATCGAACCCCTGCACGTCACCCGCTTCGGGGAGGACGCCTGGGCAATCAGGAACCGCTTTGACTTCCGCGACACTGCCTCCTGCCGGGGGGAATGGGTGCTCCGGCGCAACGGGGACCCCGTGCTGGAGCGCCATCAGCCCTTGCCGGTGATCGCCCCGCGGTCTGTGGGGGCCGTTCCCCTTCCCCCCGACATCCGGGACTTCCGGACGGACAACGCGCACTGGACGCTCAGCCTCACCTGCTTTGACGGCGAAAGCGTGCTGGGCCGCGCGCACCATGTCCTGCGGGCATACCGGCCTGTCCGCATGTCGCTGCCCCCGAGGCCTTCCTGCACGGAAACCGGGGCCGGGTACCTGGTCCGGGGCGAGCGCTTCAGTTTCACCCTGTCCAAGTCGGACGGCCGCTTGCGGGATTATGCCTTTGACGGGAAGACCGTGATGACGGAAGGGCCGGTCCTTGACTTCTTCAGGGCTTACACCGACAACGACAGGAACCTGCGGGACGAATGGCAGCGGCTGAGCGTGCACAATATGCGCATGACAGTAAAAGCCATCACCGTGGAGAAAGGGCCGCAAAGCCTCGTCCTGCGGGTCGAAGGGCTTTACGGGGCCATCGCCCGCAACTGGGGCGCCCCTGTGACCCTCACCTACGAAGCCTTTGGGGACGGCAGGGTCCATGTCGATGTCAAAGGCGCGTTCACGGGGGATTTCGGCACGCACCCAAGCCAGGAACTGCCCCGGATCGGCACGACCTCCCACGTCCCGGGAACCCTGAGTCAGGCTGCTTACCTGGCGTACGGCCCCGGAGAGAGCTACTGCGACAGCCTCCAGCAGGCAGACCTGGACATCTATTCCACCCCTGTGGAGGCGATGAACTTCCCCTACGAGCGTCCGCAGGAGCACGGCAACCGGACAGGATGCGGCTTCCTGACCCTTTCGGACGGGGAGGGCGCGGGGATCCTCTTCGCCTCACTGGCCCCTCGGGACATGAGCGTTAAACCCTGGGAAGACTATGATTTGTTCAAGGCTTCCCATGCCGCGGACCTGGTAAAAAGGGACAGGCTCACCGTCCATTTTGACCTCATCAACGCCGGGCTGGGCAGCGCCAGCTGCGGCCCGGGCCGGCTGCGGCAGTACGCCGCCAAAGCCGTTCCCTTCCGTTTCTCCTTCGCCATAGCGCCCTTCACGGGCGGAGAGGCCGTGGATTCCGGCTTCAGGGCGCTGGATTTCCTGGGAACCATCACTGGAGAAGGGGATGAAACCTGATGCTGCGCGAACGCTTTCACACAGAGATCGCCGCGTATCTCTCAGAGGACGAATGGCTGGTAGCCGAACACGCCTACGACCCGGCAGCCAACCCGGACAACGAGGCCCGCTTCGGCCTGGTGAACGGCAGGATGGGCAACCGCGCCAGCCACGAGGAGGGCGACGCCCGCACGACCCTGCCGGCCAACTATGTGCACGGCGTGTTTGACCGCTCGGAAGCCTTCATGCGCGAACTGTGCAACACGCCCAACTGGAACCTGCTCAAGCTGAGCGTCCTGGGCTGCCCCATCGGACCGGAGTCGGGCGACTTGTCCGGCTACCTGCGGGTCCTGGACCTGAAAAACGGCCTGCTGGCAAAGCGATATGAGATGACCGACCGGGAAGGCCGGCGGACCCGGGTGGAGAGCCTGAAGTGCCTGAGCCGCGCACAGCCACGCTGCGCCCTGCTCATCCAGCTGGTCACGCCGCTGAACTATGGCGGACCGCTTTATATCGAAAACCAGATCGACGCCTCTGTCAGCAATTTCGAGGACATGCCGCGCTTCCGGGTCAGGCACCTGAAGACCCTTGAGGTGTCCGCCCTGGACGGCGGCGGCTGCTATGTGGAGAGCCGCACGCGTGATTTCAGCCTGCCGGTGGGTACCGGCGCCAGGGTCAGGCTGCTTGTGGACGGCCGCCCGGCCGCCCCGGCCCACCCGCATTTCCGGGCTTTCGGGGAAATCGCCTGCGAGTTCCTGGACATTGCCCTGCAGCAGGGGCAAACGCTGCGGCTGGAAAAGTACGCGGCGGTCGCGACGGGGCGGGACTGCCCGGGCGTTAAGGCCCAGGTGCGCAAGGAACTCGAGCAATTGATGAACCTGGGTGCGGGAGAGGCGCTCACGCTGCACGTCAGGGACATCCGCCGGCTCTGGGACAGGGGAGACCTGGTGGTCCAGGGCGATGACAGGATGCAGAAAGCCCTGCGATTCAACCTCTACCACCTGATGAACACGCCGGACCCGATGGACGACACGGTCAGCATCGGTGCCAAACTGCTGCACGGGGAAGAGTACGGCGGGCACGCCTACTGGGACACCGAGCTGTTCGTCATGCCCTTCTTCAGCTTTGTCTTCCCCCGCGTCGCCCGCAACCTGGCGGCCTACCGCGGCCATCTGCTGGGCCAGGCCCGGAGGAACGCCGCCGCACTGGGATGGCAGGGAGCGAAATACCCCTGGGAATCCGCGGATACGGGCGAGGAGGAGTGCCCCGCCTGGACCATCGGATATGACGGCGACCTGACGCGCTGCCTGGTCGCCGATTACGAGCACCACGTGACCTCCGCCGTGGCCTACGGGCTGAACCGCTACGCCGAGATCACGGGGGACGGGCAGTTCATGGAGGAGACGGGCCTGGACATCCTCCTGGAGACGGCACGGTTCTGGGCGTCCAGGATGACCTGGAACGAAGGGAAAAGCCGCTATGAGATCCTCCAGGTCACCGGCCCGGACGAATGGCACGAGCCGGTGGACAACAACGCCTATACCAACCACCTGGCGCGCTGGAACATCCTGCAGGCCATCCGCCTGCTGCGCGCCTGCCGGGAGGAAAACCCGGAGCTTTACCGGCGCCTGACACTGAAAACCGGGCTGGAAGAAGACGAGCTGGACCGTTGGAAATCCCGCGCGGACAAGCTCTTCCTGCAGGCCCGGGAAGGCCTGATCGAGCAGTTCGACGGATATTTCAGTCTGGAAGAGGCCGTCGTCACCCGGTGGGACGCGAACAATATGCCCGTCATGCCGGATAACCCGAAAGGCCTGCCCGTCGGGAAGCGCAAGATCCTCAAGCAGGCGGACGTGGTGATGCTGATGTTCCTCCTGCCGGAGATGTTCAGCCCGGAAACCCAGCGGGAAAATTACCTCTATTACGAGCAGCGCACCCGGCACGGCTCCTCCCTCTCCCCCAGCATCCACTGCGTCATGGGGCTCAGGGTAGGGGACGCGCGGCGGGCCTACCAGTACCTGCAGCGCTCCGCCTACGTGGACCTGGACAACAACCAGCGCAACCTCCGCGAGGGCATCCACGCGGCGTCCGCCGGGGGAACCTGGCAGTGCGTCACCCTGGGCTACTGCGGCATGGAAGTCACCGCGGCGGGCGAACTGCGCTTCAACCCACGGCTGCCGGAGCAGTGGACCAGCGTCAGTTTCAGCATCGTCTACAAGGGGGACCTGCAGCGCATCCGGGTTGAAAACGGCGACGTGGACGTCCTCAGCGAGAACCGTCCTGTCACCTATCACGTCAACGGCCGGGAAAAGGCCTCGCGGGTCGCCCGGGCATGAGCCTGCAGGCCAGGTCCTTCCTCTTCCTGGTGCTCGTCGCGCTCATCTGGGGCAGCGGCTTCATCGCGACGGAATACGCCATCCGGTCCGGTATGCCGACAGAGGGCATCATGGCGCTGCGTTTCAGCTCCGCCGCCCTGGCGCTGGGGATCCTCAACCGGAAAAAGCTGAAGACCAGTCCCGCGCCAACTGCCCGGCGCGGCATCGTGGCGGGGCTGATCCTGTTCTCCGCCTTCTACGCGCAGACGATCGGCCAGGGCCTGACCACCGTCTCCCACACCGCCTTCCTGACGGCGACCAACGTGGTCATGATCCCCTTCTTCCTGTGGTTCCTGGAAAAAAGAAAGCCCCCGACGCGCATCACCACGCTGAGCGCCGTGGTGCTGTTTGGCGTCGGGCTGATGAGCCTGAAGCCGGAAGAGGGCTTCGCCGTCTCCCCCGGTGACCCCGTCGTGCTGCTGTGCGCGGCGCTGTTCGCGCTGCACATCATCTATGTGGGCAAATACTGCCTGAAGGACGACCCCACCCTCGTCACCTTCTGGCAACTCCTCGCCGCGGCCGCCGTGTCCATCCTGCTGATGCTGCTGATGGGCAAAACGCCCCGGGCGGACCAGCTGGCGGCCGGCCTCCCCCCCGCGCTGTACCTGGGGCTGTTCTCCACCTGCCTGTGTTATTTCCTGCAGACACACGCCCAGCAGCACGTGCCGCCCGCACAGGCCGGCATCGCGCTGTCGCTGGAGGGCGTTTTCGGCACGTTGTTCTCCATCCTGCTCGGGCTGGAGGCTCTCCGCCTGAACGTGGCGCTGGGCGGGGTCCTGATCACCGCCTCCGTAATCGGGATGCAGCTGGGCGAGAAAGGCACACAGAAAAAGGAAGGCTGAGCCTGCCTGCTCACAAGGCGGACAACGTTGCCGGGGCAAGCCAGAATTACGATCCTGATGATGCTGTGTCCATTCCCCTGAAAACTTCCTGATTTCATATTCCCTTGCCGGTCTGGTATGATGTCCTCAAAGAGACGCCTGAAATACTCAGGTTTTTCAGGAGGAGAACCATGGCGAAGCAAAGCGTGCCCGTCTCCAACGACTTCTGCCCACAGACCCTGTTCCTCTACGGCACAACCACAAGCGGGGGAGCGCCGAATTTCGGGCTGTTCTGCTGGTTCAGCTACTGCTATGACAAGGGGCTGGGCGTGATGGCGGCCATCGGCGGGGAAAAGCTCACGCGGGACAGGATCCGCGAAACGAAGGTCTTCTCGGCCAACCTCGTCACGGAAAAGCTGCTGCCGCTGGCCGATTACCTGGGCAACACCGAGGGGTACGGCGGGAACAAGGCGGCCCTCCCGCTCGCCATTGAAAAAGGCCGGATTCTGGACGTGCCGACGCTGAAGGACAGCCCGGTGACCTTTGAGCTCGAGGTCGTCAGGTCCATGGAAACGGATGGCGGGGAGGTCTTCCTGTGCAGAATCATTAACGTGCTGATGGACGACTGCCTGCTGGACGGTACAATGAGCCTGGAAGAGCGCCTTCGCGGGATCGCCCCCGTCCGGACGACCTGCAGGACCTATTTCGGCTGGAACGGTGGCAGCCTGGGCGCTTGGGGCGAGCCGATGAAAGGCTTCCCGGCAGAATAGACTAAGAAACCAAGCGATATTTCCCGGCAGCGGGCATCCTTGTCCGCCAGGGGGCTCACGCAGGACGTTTTCAGGTCTCTGTGCGCTGATTGCTTCAAATCGTAATGCTCTCAATTGCTGACAGGCTTCCTGGCCGGGGAGAACAGAAATGGAACTTCGCGGAATGACTCACCTTGGAACAGCCGATATACGTACGGAGCGCTTGCTCCTCCGCAGGATAACGCCAGAGGACGCGCAGGACGTTTTTGCCTGGATGAGCGACCCGGAGGTCTGCAGGTACGAGCGCTGGACGCCGCATGAGAGCGTCGCCTACAGCCGCGGATACATCAAGGCGGTTTTCGACTATGAGAATATCCGCACCTATCAGTGGGGTATCGAGCTGACGGGCAGATTGATCGGCTCTGTCTGCGTCGTCGGTGTGGATGACCATGACCAGAAAGCGTTGATGGGTTACTGCGTCGCCCGGAAGCATTGGTCCTGTGGATATGCGACGGAGGCGGCGAAAGCTGTCCTGGCGTTTATGTTCTTGCGGGTTGGCGTCAACCGCATGGAAGCCTCCCATTCCGTCAACAACCCCGCGTCCGGGAGGGTGCTGGAAAAGGCCGGATTTCTGCGCGAAGGACTCGCCAAGGCCTATTACCGTTGCGGGCTGGGGTTTCAGGACAGCTGCCTGTTTGGGCTGACACGGGAAGACTATCTGAACCGGAACCCCGAGCCGGCGCCCCGCTGACGCGCCCCGTGCGCTACGGGCGCATGGCCCTGATCCTTATTGTCATGGACAGACGGAAAAGAGGACGGGAACAATGGCCAGAAGAGCGAAATAGCCCCTATGAATGGTTCAGGCGGACGGATATGGCGCACCCCTTCAGTAAAACGGCGAGCACCCCATCGCTTACAACAAGGCGCGGCTGGACCTTGAACGCGCAGCCGGGAAACCATAGCCCCCATTGTTTACCCTCTGTTTTTTTGCAGTTATTGCGTATAATGACAAGTTCTATTTGATTATGCGGATTGAAAGTGCTATATTCATAGAAATTGTTAGCAAAAACTGCTCAAAAAGGAGGTCGCCATGAACCGGAATCATCCTCTTATTGCCCGTTTGAAAAATGGGCACCCTGACAGGAACGCCCTGTGGATCGTTGCTTTTACTGCTCTTTTCTTACTGTGCGCGGTTCTATTCTTCGTTGTTCCTCCCTGGGTCCTCAAAATACTGTTTCTGCTGATTGCCATCGGCGCGGCAGTTTACTGCTGGTTGTTGATCCAGAGCAGGCGGATCACGCCAAAGCCAGCGCAGACAGGTTCCGTCCCTGCCCCTTCCGTTGAAGAGCAAGCGACAGATACAACAGATGCGGAGAATGAGGCTGCTGAAACACCGAAACCCGAAGGCGGCGCTGAGGAAGTCCCTCCTGACGGCGGGGAGGATGAACACCAGGTTTTCATTTCTGAGAAGGGCGATAAATACCACCTCGACAAAAAATGTGTTGGTCTGCGGTTTGCTGACAGTATAGAGACAATGGATGAAGCGAAAGCGGTTTCGCTCAGCAGAAAGCGCTGCAGCAAGTGCTGGCCAAAGGCGAAAGAAGAATAATTTTACGGGAGGGAAATCATCATGCCGCGGGGAGTAAAAGGATCGGGAAAAACAGTGACAGCGAAAAAGGAAGCTGTGAAAGGAAAGGCGCCTGCCGCCGGGAAAACCAAAACAGACGCGATGCCGGAAAAGAAACCGCGCAAGGCCTACCCTTCCGCGCAGGAGCGCGTTGTCCTGGCCGACGCCCGGATTCAGCGCCTGACCAGGGTCAACGCTTCGCGCAAGGCCCTGATTGAGAAAACCGAGGCGGCGCTGGACGCGCGCAAGGCCGCGCTGGTCAAGAGCACGGCGGCCCTGGAAAAGGCGATGGCCAGGAAGGAACGCCTCCTCACCGCCAAAGAAAAACCCGTCAAAGAACCCAGGCAGCCCAAGTCAAAACAAAAGGCGAAGCGCGCCAAGGCGCCCGCGAAAGCCCGCGCCAGGAAAGAAAAGGCAGTAAAAGTGGCCGCTCCGAAGCGGACGCCCGAAGAACTGAAAGCCTTCCGCGTTGAGTTGATGGCGAAGGCCCGCGCCGCGAAGAAAGCCAAGCAGGGGAGCTGATCCTTTTCCCTTTGGCGGCAGGTTTTTCGGGATCTGAGCTTGAACAGCCTGCGGAGCGGGCTGGCAAAGCGGAGGGCGCGGAGGGAACATGAAGAAGGTCAGTCTGGTCATCGCGCTGTTGCTGCTATGCCTGGGCGCGTCTGTTCGCGCCGGGCAGGAATGGGCGCCTGAGGGCGTAGACCTCGGCGGGTCGCGCGTCCCCGTGCCGATGCCCGAAGGCGTCGTGCTCAGCGACGTTTATCCTGAGTTTGTTCCGGGATTGCCGGAAGGCTATCACCTCAACGACGCGGAGTATGACGGACAGCCCTTTATCCTGCTGTACAGGGACAGGGCGGGCGGCGGGCAGGAGATCCTGATGAGCGTTGTCCAGGAGCAGGACGACCCCCACGCGCTCACCTACGTGGAAGGCAGTTATGAGGGCAGCGGGGGTCAGTACCTCTATTTCATGCTCATCAACGGCAGCACCCTGCACGGCAGCCTCTACCTGTTCAGCCTGGCGGACGGGCGCATGAACCTGGTCCTGGAGGAACCCTGCAGCAACAACATGGCGATCTTCACCGATGCGCCTGAGGACATCGCGGGGCTCGGCTGGGTGGCCTGGGGGGACTGGATCCTGCCCGTGGACCTGGCGGACGGGTCCAGTTATGAAGGCGGCGCCGCAAACATCGAGGAACTGGGCGGCATGCCGGAGATCGCCGGCAGCTTCTTCTCCGGGGGGATCGCCCCCGGTGAACGGAAATACACGTATCTCACGCCCAGGGACCGGGGTATCCTGACGCTGACGACCGTCGTGATCGACGCGGCCGGGCTTGGGCCTGAACGAACGGTCCAACAGGACTACGACTGCGTGAACAGGCGGCTGGTCCCGCGGTAAACACGGTTCCATCCGCTTTGTACGGCTTCGCGCGACAGGCCCCGATGGGCGCGGATAGGGAGGAATGACGGCATGACGGCCCTCAGGCAGGCGCAGGAGTCGGACGCCGCGGCCATCCTGGGCATCTATGGGCCCTACGTCCGGGACACGGCCGTCACTTTCGAAACTGATGTCCCGTCCATCGAGGCGTTCGCGCAGCGCATCCGGGACATCTCGGGCAATTATCCCTACCTCGCCTGCGAATCGGACGGGGTCCTGATCGGTTACGGATACGCCCGCCAGCACATGGAGCGCGCGGCCTACCAGTGGAACGCGGAGCTTTCGATCTACATCGCCCGGGGCTGGCTGCGCTGCGGCGTGGGGAGGGCGATCTATGGCGCGCTGGTGGATATCCTGCGCCTGCAGAACGTGCGCACCGTCTACGGGGGCGTTACGCTGCCCAACCCGAACAGCGAGGGCCTGATCGCGTCCCTGGGGTTCCGTCGGGTGGGCGTGTACCACAGCGCCGGGTTCAAGTGCGGCCGGTGGCATGACGTCGCCTGGTTTGAGAAAGCCATCGGGGAGTACGGAAAAGACCCCGCGCCCTTCCTGCCT
>CAZJCB010000008.1:2217-16432 GCA_964544245.1 uncultured Christensenella sp. | reverse complement strand
GCCTGGACAAGGAAGCGTTGACGGGCTTTTTCCAGCGGCTGGACCGCTCCTTATTCCTTGATACAGAATACAGGCCGTCCGCCAAATGCGACGTCCCGCTGCCCATCGGCTTGGGGCAGACCGTCTCGCAGCCGTCGCTGGTCGTCCAGATGACGCTCCTGCTGGACCCCCAAAGCGGCAGCAGGGTATTGGAGATCGGCACGGGTTCCGGTTACCAGACCGCCTTCCTGGCCGAATTCTCAAAAGAAGTCTACACCGTTGAACGGTTCCAGGCCTTTACGGAAAAGGCCAGGGAACGGCTGAACGCCCTGGGCTGCCGCAACGTGTTTTACAGGACCGGGGACGGCAGCGACGGCTGGCCGGAGCGCGCCCCATATGATCGGATCATGGTGACAGCCGCCGCGGGCAGGATGCCCGACACGCTCCTCGCGCAGCTGGCGGCCGGCGGGCGGATGGTCGTCCCCGTCGGCCCGCCCGGCCTGCAGACCCTGAAACTTGTCCTGAAAGACGGGGACGGCGGCCTCAGCACCCGCGACGTCGAGCTGGTCAGGTTTGTGGAACTGAAGGGCCGCTACGGCTGGGATTGAGACTTTTCCCTGTTCACGACCGGCTCCAGATGCTGAAGGGAGGCTTTATCATGCGCAGGGGGATGATTATTCTCATCTGCATACTGCTCGCGGTCGCCCCGTGCGCCGCAGGCAGTTCCCAGGAAGATGAGATCGGAAAGAAACTTCGGGATGCCCAGGCACAGTATGTTGAGCTGTCAAAACAAGCCGATTTGATGTTGAAGGAAGCCGTCACCGTGCCGGTCCCCCCATCGACCTCGGTCTCCTGCGCGGACGAAGGAAAAACCGAAGCCGACAGCCAAAGCCTGAACAGCTTTCTGGAGACCTTCCGCGCTCCTGAGGGGCCGTTGTGCGCCCAGATGCTTGAGGTACAACGGCAGCTGCAACTGCTGGGGTCTGAACCTGATTACACAAGGGAAGCTGCCCTGATGAACCGCCTTGGGCAAAAAGCGCTGACGCTGATCAAAGATTACGGAAGTGATCTTGAAAAAATGCCGGCCATCGCGATGGCGGCCGTCCAGGCAGCGAAGGATATCCAAGTGCTCGGAGAGGACCAGGCCGGGAACTCAACCGCCCTGATGGACGCGATCTCCGCCATGTATGAAAAGGCGATCGACGAATTGTTCAGAATGCTGACGGAGAAGCATGACTACGGAACTGTCCGGGCCATCCTCGACGCCGCGCGGGCGAGCCTTCTCCTGTCCGGCACTTCCGGCATAGACATCGACGAACTCCTGAGCCGGCTGCAGAAGGCCCTGCGCTTTGAGCTGACGATCAATTACGACTTTGAGCAGACCGGCAATCACCGCTGGGCTCAACAGGCGGTGTTTGAGGTGGCGTTTGTTTATGAAGACGGCGAAAACAGCAGGATAAGCGGAACAGGGACAGGCAGCCTGCTTTCCTTTGTCTGGGATGACGACCCGGATTTTACCGTGGTCGCTCCGGATTTCCCCGTGCAGGCCGTATTCGAACGTTTTGAACCTTGCGATGCCAGCGTGGAACTGCTGCTGACGCCATTCCATCCCCTGACAGAAACAGCGTATTCGGACGGCGAAGCGATAGACTGGCCGTTGCTCAAAATCTCCTGGGAAGTCGCGTTTGAGGAAAACCTTCAGGAAGACGGCTTATACCGCTTCCCGCTCACCCTGCACAACCTGGACAGCAACGCCGTCAATGAGACGATTGAGTACAGCGTTCCAAGTAACGAGGTCAAGATGGAGATCCTTCTCGTTCACAAACCCACATTGTGAAATACGCAATGGGCGCCGATGGCGTATCTTCCCCAGGATCTCTGAAACCAAATATGCATGATGCAAGAAAGACATGATGATTGAATGTTCAATCAAAGCCCGTGAGCCCCTGACGGGGCTCACTTATTTGGTGTTTGAGGGGACGTGTGCCGGATGCGTCAGCGGGGGTGTTTTCCACCAAACAGGCAAGCCCTATCGTTTTTCCCCTGCGCCGCCGATGTCCCTCTTTTGACGGACCCCAAAGGCGGGCTCAGTCCTCCGCACCCAGCTCATCCATCTATTCGACGGTTTCACCCGTCAGGTTCTGCCACCCCTTGCGCAGTGCCAGCTGGTTTGTGAGGCCGTAATCGGGGTCGTTCCTGGTGACTTCGTCCATGTCGCGCAGGAAATGGACGCAGTTCTGGCCGTTGAAGTTGTTGTCCGTGATGCTTTGCCCCCCGTGCGCGACGTTGTGCATGGTGGCCGCCGTCCAGGCGCCGCCGGGCAGCCGGACATAGACGAACCTGGGCGTCCAGGTGGCCTTGCCGCCAAAGGCGGCCATCATGTTTTCGGTGTCCCTGGCCGTCATCGGCTCAACGTCCGCATGGTTCCCCAGGGAGTACAGGTGCAGCGTAAAGCCGTTCCCGGACGCGGGATCGTATACGTAAACCGAGCTTGCTCCCCTGAGAGCTGGCTTGACCTCATTGAACCAGTGCATGAGCCTCACCTGGCCCGCGGAAGGAGCGCTGTAGCCGGCGGACTGGGCGGAATACTTCAGCGCGCTGCCCGAATAGGCGAGCGTCTGCGTCCGGACGCCCGCCACGCCGTCCACAGAAATCCGGTTGACCGACTGGAAACTCCTGACCGCCTGGACCGTCCGGCTGTCATAGCTCCCCGTGATGTCGACGCTGTAATCCAGCGAGGCCAGCTGCGCCTGCAGGGCCCGGACCGCTTCCCCGGACGCGCCGGAGCGCAGGGTGACGTATGTTGCGGGCGGGATGACCGGGTCCGGGGCCGTGCCCGCCCTCACGGCGGAGCCGGACAGCAAAACCCTGAACGTGTTGGCGCCCGCTATGCCGTCCGCCATGAGGCTGTTGCGGCTTTGGAACGCCTTCACCGCCGCAGCGGTCCTGCTGTCATACGTGCCGCTGACGTCCAGGGGGTAGTCCAGCGCCGCCAGTTTTGTCTGCAGCAGGCTGACGTCGCTGCCGGTAAACCCCGGGCGCAGCGTGCGCGACAGCGCGGCGGGCGGCTCCGGCACGACGGGGTCGTTTCCGGCATCGCCCCCGTTTCCCGCCAGCGCGTGCAGTTTCGCCAGGGTCGCGGCCCCGGCCCTGCCGTCCGCCGTCAGCCCGTTGGCGCGCTGAAACGCCGCCACCGCGCGCAGCGTGTTGTTCCCGAACTTTCCGTCGGTGCCCCCGGTGCTGAACCCCAGGCCTGTCAGCGCCTTCTGCATGCTCAGCACCGCGCTCCCGCTGCTGCCCAGCGCCAGCGTCCCGTTCGCGCTTTCTGACGTGCTGCCGCCCGTCCCATCCGTGCTTTCCGGCACATTGCCGCCCGCCCCGGACAGGCCGTAGAGGGCGGTCAGCGTCCGGTTACCGGCCAGCCCGTCATCCGTCAGCCCGTTTCCCCTTTGGAAACTCCTGACCGCCTCCAGCGTTTTGGGACCGAAGGTACCGTCCGCGGCGCCCGCAAGATAATTGTGCTTGATCAGCGCGGCCTGCATCCTTTCGACTTCGCTGCCGGTGTCCCCGATCCTCAGCGTCGCGTATCCCGCGGCCATGGCGGAGATCTGCGCCGCCCCGGCCAGCAGCAGCAATACGAGCATGATCGCCGTCAACCGCCTGAAGAGTCGCATAGCCAACCTCCCAATCTTCCTTGAGACGTATTCTATCAGATAATTTCAGTTTTGTAAACTATTGTTACGAAAGTATTACATTTTGGAATACTGCCCAGCCGTTCTCCCCTGCCGGGAGATCCCGCGCCGGACGTGCGCAAGCCTATCCCCCATTTAGGTCCGGCGTCACTGTTTTCCTTCCTTATCGCATGCCGTCTGCTGAGGACGAACCGGGCGATCATAAAAGTTGGCAGCAAACGGCTGTTGAACCGGATGATTTGCTTATGGGACGCACAAATTTTGCATGCGCCGTGTCTCTGTGATATCCTGTTCCCGAATCGAAGGGGCGCGGTCTCCCGGGTACGTCTCTCTTCCGCCCCCTTCACCAGCAGAGAAAAGAAGACGACGCGCTGCTTGAAAAAGCACCCCATCAACCGGATGCTCGCCAACCAATCAGACCGGGTCCGGCCGCTGCGGCGGGGAGGGTCGCATATGAAAAGACGTTTACTGCGGGGAACCATCATCCTGCTTTCTTTCCTGTTGGCCATGGCGCTGGTCCCGCCCGGGAGGGCCGGGTCGGAAGCTGTGGAGTTGTGCTGCGGGAAGCCGTGCGCCCCTGAACAGCCGGACGTCCTCCTCATGCTGGGCATTCCGGACGCCCTTGAGGACGCCGGGGCGTCCGGCAAAATCCCGCAGAGAGACACCGTCCTGTCTATATCCTGCGGGTTTGAGGGGATCTCCCTGCGGCAATTGATCCTGCTGATGGAGCCGCTCGCGGAAGGCCGCTGGCTCCTGAGGGAAAACACGGCTGTCAAAGGGAGGCGTACGCTCAGCTTTCACTATGACTCCCAAACAAGGTCTCTGCAGCTGGGCCTGGCAGAGGAGTTTGAAAAACCCGTCTGGCCGGACGTGCTCACGCCCGCCCTGTCAGTCCGGGTGCCGGCTTTTCCCTTTGGGGCATACGTTTCCAGCGAACCGCTGACCCTGGAAGGCCGCGTCGACACGGTGAAACTGGTCTATATGGACGTATCCCCCTCCGACGTGCCGTCCTACGGCGGGACCTTGGCGGAGGCCGGCTGGTCGTCCGAAACCCTGTCCGACGGGAGCGCACTGTATAAGGACGGAACGGCTTTTGTCACGCTCAGGTACGTTCCGGAGACCGGACAGGCTGAAATCACCGTCGGAAGTTTCCTGGTCTTCTATGCCCCGCCGCCGCCCTGGCCGGAGCCGCTGCCGGAAGCGGTCAGGCGGCTCCTTCCGCCGGTCCCGGCCGTGTGCAGGGCGGAGGCTTCGGACGGCGGGTACCTGTGCGCCGCCGAGGGCCTGACGCTGTCGGAACTGTACTCGTTTATCCAGTCCGCCGTGCGCTATGACGGCTGGCTGATGCTGTCGGATGAGGGCGTCATGACGCACGCGGAGCCCCCTTTAAGCCTCCAAATCCGTTCCTACAGCACGCAGACGGGCATCCTGGCCTTTTCTCTTCACGCTGCGGACGCCGGCCTGCCAACCTCCGGACCGACGGAACTGCCGCTCCCGACGCCGACCGCCCCGCCCGACGCCGGTCTCTTTGACGACGGGCTGACAGATGTTGATTTCAAGCTGACGCAGGGCGCCTACAGCGAGACGGATGCGGCAAGGGGTGTCTTGGAGGAATTCGGACAGGCGGCCGACATGGCCGACTGGAACGAAATCAAAGCGCTGTACGGGGACAGGTTTGATGGATTCCTGAACCATCTGGGGGTCAAAACGGGCGAGGACGTCTGGGTCCGGTACGGCGGGCAGGAATCTTCCGGCAAACGGCATTTCTTCCTGGCGCGCGTCGCCGGCGTCCCCCGGCAGGGATTCCTGAAACACGATCAGGCCGGCGAAGAGGCCTGGCTGGGCTCCTGGTATGGCATCAGCCTGCGTGTCCTGGCAAAGGTACCTTCCGGAGACTGAAAAGAAAACCCCGGCCTTTATCCCTTTCCGGCCGGGTGTTGCAGGGGCAGAGGGCTTCGCAGGCCGATCAGACGGCGGCTTCCGCCTGCCCCCCGCAGGCCGGCTGGCAGCAGGCTTCGCTGTCCCAGCCATCGCCATAGAGCCTGTACTTCCCTCCGCTGATGGTCAGCGGAATGGCCTCCACCAGCGCGTCCGCAAGCTTTTTCCTCGCCCGGTCATAGATGCCCTGCACGGTGGTGCGCGCGACGTTCATCTGCCGGGCGCATTCCTCCTGCGTCAGGCCCTGGTGATCGATCAGCCGGATGGTCTCAAACTCGTCCACCGTCATCGTCACCCCGCTCCTGGGCGCGCCGCGGCGCCCCAGCGGGCCGAAGCGTTCGTTCCGGGGAAGGCAGCATACGTCGCGTCCCTTGACTGGCCTGGGCATCTCTCCACCTCTTCTTCCGCCGGGGCATTGCCCCGGCCGGGCTGCCGGAGCCCGGCGCCCTGAGCGTGTTCTGCGGGAAAACTCTCTCCTCCCGCCTGGATATCCAATTTTTACATTGTCCCGTCCCGCATGTCAACCTCGCCTGGCCGGGGACCGCGCGAAGGCCCCCCCGGACAGGTATGCCGTCAAAGGAGCCGGGCGGCGCCGCCAAAGCCCTGATCTGTGAAAACAGCGCCTCTCTCCCCCGGCCATTTCCCCATCCGCCAGGGGTTTGCGCGCCGCCTGACTGCCGGCGATTGTCGTCCGCATGATGAACTTGTGTCAATCAGAAACAGCCTGTGACCTCTGATAATCGCCGGAACCCAAGCCAGTCAGAAAGCGGACAAACAGGAGTCCCATTCAGGCAGTTCCATGGGCGGGGTCACGAATCGAAACGACAAATCATCATCCTGATCGTCATAAAGGACAGAGACGTCATATCCTTCCGGATAATAGATGGCGGTTCCCGCTTCCGTCTCTCCGGCCGCGGCGGGCAGGCAATCCTCTGAAGTATACAGGAAAAACAACCCCGGAGGCTCATTGAAAGAGCCCAGGCAATAGCGCACGTAGGAAAAGGGCGAATCTGCCTTGTGCAGATTGCCGGCGATATAGTCGCCCGCGAAGTAGTCAGCGGCATTTCCAGTTTCAACGCCTGCTTTTTGCAGGAAATCAAGGCGGTAATGTGTCAGGTCGATGAAGTACCAGAAGCCGTCGTGCCTGATGTAATTGATGACATGCCCGCTGCCGTCCGCCATCGAATAGGCCAGGAACCCGGATTCCTCATAATCATTTTTCAGCAGGTAATGCAGCCAGTTGCTGTTGGTCGCACAGCAGCCGCTGTTGGTGCGCACCGCGTCGTACCCTGGTTTATGATGCTCCCATAGGATGCCGCTTTCCTGGACGTAGATCTTGTCTTCGGCGTCCTTGAATGCTCCGTTCTGGAAGAATTGCAGCGCCTCATACAGCGACGTCACAAGGTTTTGCTTCTCTTCCGGGGGGCGGTGCAGCAGCTGGATAATGTCTCCGTTCCCCATTTCCGTCTCTCCCAGAGAGGAAACAGGGACCCACCATACCCCTTGCGCGACCGGAACCTCAAATGCGCTGTTATACCTGAGATTCTGCGTGTCGTGCTCCGGGTCCGGCGGCGGTCCGGCTGGCGGATCCAGTGAGAAATCTACTCTCCCGGAGAATTCCGCATGATTTCCCCTGTCATCCGTACACTGAATGATGTAGGCTTCTCCGGCCACTCCGCTTTCTACCGGCCGGCCGGATTCCAGGTCCAGGATCCCGTATCCTCGGATGTGTGCGCTTCCAAACCAGTCCGTAATGGTATTGGCGTCGTATTCCGAATCAAACACTGGATAACCATTGATATTGACATAGCGCTTCACACTGTTGATTTCCAGCCCGACGCCATTGGTTTCCTGAAAGCGGACCGTGTAATACCAGTGGGGTTTGCCCGTCTTCCTGTTCGGCACGCTTGGCGCGGGGTTCCCAAGGCCAAGCACATGCACATTTGCCTTCCGTGTATCAATTGGTGCCGCCGAACAGGCCGCGGACAGGAATATGAGGGTAGCGGTGATGAACAGGATGAAAAGAGAGCGCTTCATGGTATCCCCCGATCACCGATTGCTGCGGGCCTCCGCCAGATTATCCGGACAGAGCAAGGATGCCCTGCCCGGAAAGTGTTGATGTTTTTGCTATTCCAACCGCCTGAGGATGCCGTCCTTCCGTAGCAGTTGGACAGGTTCCCCGCCTGCAAAGGTCAGGGTGAGGGTATCCCCTTCCACCGCATAGGTTCCCTGGCTGCCGCCCTGCATGGTCAGGATGGCCAGGTGCCCTCCGGCGGCCATGTGGTTCCCGGCCGCGTTCAGCGTCCCGTCAGCCGGGCAGAAACGTTCGTACCTGCCGTCAGCGAAGAAGGCGTGTTCCGTGTAGACGCCTTCCTGCGTCCCGCCCCAGACACCCGCAAGCGCCGGATCCGACGCGGCAGAGGGGACGCTCTCGGGAAGACGCTCACGGGCCAGCGGCCCCGTCTTTTTCACCCATTCGTACCTGTCCGCAAGGACAAAGCGGTCCCCGGGGAACTCGTAGGTGTAGGCGATCTGGCTTCCAGGGCTTTCCAGGCTCATCACGCCTTGGCGGATGGTGGCTTTGCCCAGGATGGTATCCGAGGCGTAGAGCCTCATCATCCCGAAGGAACCGTCTTCATGAAATGTCACCTCGATATATCCAATGTCATCATTTCCGCCCCAGGTGCCGACAAATGCCGGGTCAAGCCCCGAAACAGGCATTTCCATTCGGCTGTAAGTCACGGGGTTTTGCAGGTTCGGGTCCGATAGCAGCAGGCTGTCGCCCATGAGGATGTAACGGAAGGTTTCTATCGTTCCATCCCCGTAATTGACGAGGATCGTATCCCCGCTTGCGATGAAAGCGCCTTTCTTCCCAGGCGCAGCGCCTACCGGATCCTCATAGAGGATGCTGGCCCCGCCGTCCGCAGTAAACGTGATGGTCCGCTCCCCGGTTTGGTCTTTGCCTCGCCAGGAACCTGTCAGCCCGAGCGCTGCGGCGGGCGGCGTCTGGGCGGCCGGGGTCGCTGCCGGCAAGGGGCCGGGCGCGGTTTGCGCTGTGGGGATCGGAGTCTCGGGCGGTTGAGGTGCCGGAACCGGCGCGGGGGCCGGCAAAGCAGGCGGCGCCGTCACGGCGGGAACGGGTCCGGGCTGGCCTTCCGCCTTTGAAAGCTGGCTGTGAAGGTCCCCTGTCGAAGCAAAATACAGGGACAACTGAGGGATCCCCTCGCCGGAGGTCATGCTGTAGGTAAACTTCACGCCCATACCATTCGCATAGCACAGCGCCATCCCCTTATCATCGGCCATGAAAATGCCGTTGCTCCTGGCATTGTTTGCGAGGTCTTCCACTTCGAATTCGCCGCTGTCCATCAGGGTGATGGAATAGCTGCCCTTATCCTGATCGACCTTCCCTTCCCACCGGCCGATCAGGCGGGCAGGGGGAGGCAGCGCGGTCCTGGTGAACTTGTAGGAGATCCCCGCCCCTTCATTGCTCACGCTCAGGCTGTCCGCTGCCAGGCTGTATTGCCAGTGGGAGGCCGTGCTCTCATACCCGGTCAGGGCCAGGGTGTCGCCTTGCACGGCATAGGTGCCTGTGTCCACCGAGTTGGTGAGGGAGTGCCAGACCAGATAGTTTCCCAGCCTGCCAATCACAAGGACCGTCGTTTTGGTGGCGGTTTGTTCCATCCAGGTCCCCTCGATACCTGCCTGCGCGTTCGCGCCGGACAGCGCCACGCACAGCGTCAGGGCCGTCAGGAGTGCCAGCACCTTGAGTTTTCTGTTCATGTTCGTCCTTTCTTTTTAAGAAACGTTCGGTGAAAGGTCGTTCTGTAAACCCGGGCCGTGGGGTTCCAGGGAGAACCGGGAAGAGATCAGGAGGTCTTTGTTTCATTGACGGCCGGATCCGCCAAAACCCGCAGGGGCCGGGGATCCTGTCAGGGCCGTGTCTGGAGGGTCCGCCTGAGGATGCCGTCTTTCCGGACCAACAGGACGGGTTCCTTCCCCGGAAAGTGAAGCGTAAGGGTGTCCGTGCTGACCGTATAGCTGCCCTGGCTTGAACCCTGCAGCGTCAGGACCGCCAGGTTTCCGGCGACGGCCATGTGGTTCCCGGAAGCGTTCAATGATTCGTCATACGGGGCAAAGCGCTCATACCTGCCATCGGCGAAGAAGGTGTGCTCCATCTAGGCCCCCTCCTGCATCCCGCCCCAGACGCCCACAAGCGACGGATCCCCCGAGGCGGAAGGAGTCGTATCGGGAAAAGGCCCGCGGGCCAGCGGCCCCGGCATCCTGCGCGCCTGGATCTTGTCATCCATCATGAGCGTATCCCCCTGAATGCTGTAACGAACCTCCGAGGTTTCTGATCCGTCGGAAAATTCCATGATCCCCTCGCGTGCCGTCGCGGTTCCTGACAGGCTCCTGGACTCGTCCGGCAGCACCAGCAGCGTAACAGCTCCATCCGGCGTAAAGGTGTATTCGAAGTATCCGATATCGGCAACACCGCCCCAGGTGCCCATCAGCGCCGGGTCAAGGCTCTCCTCTTCGGGCCGGCGGGTATAGTTGACCGGGTTTTTCAGGCCCTCGTCCGCCAGGAGCAGATTTCCCCCGAAGAGAAGGAAACGGAAGATTTCCGCCGTTCCGTCTTCCCAGGACACCAGGATCCTGTCGCCCGTCACGGTGAACGTTCCATTCTTCTCCGGCGCGGCGTTTGCCGGGTCAGTAAAGGATGCGCGGATTCTGCCTTCCTGAAGGAAGGTGATCATCCTTTCGCCCTTGTCATCTTTTCCTCTCCAGGCGCCGGTCAGCCCGGGAGAGGCAGCGGGCGGAACAGTCACGGCAGGCTCCGGGGATACCGTAACCAATGGCACGGGCTCGGTCGCCGGCGTTGCCGCAGGCGGATCGGTCGCCGGCTGTTCCGTCAGGTCGCGGCTTGGTTCCGGTTCCTCCCCTGTCGCCCGCCACATGCTGTAGATCAGGTCACCGGATTCTTTGCCGAACAGGTCCAGGCACTGATCTGTCCCGCTGTATGTGATGATGTAGGTCATGAACAATGGGTAGCCGTCTTCGTAGCTGACCGCGACAGCCTCCTCATCCGCGATGAAGTTTCCCAAATAATAGCTGCCATCGGCAAAGCTGATCTCCTCAAACTCGCCGTTTGCCCTGAACGCCAGGTCGACATCGCCATAGTAGTCTTCGCCTTCCCATTCGCCCAGAAGGTCTTCAGGAACGGGGAGGAAAACGCTCTCAAATGTCTGGGAAATTCCTGTATCCTCCTGTTTCACCAGGAGTTTTCCGTCCATCAGGCTGTACTTCCACCTGCTCGTGGTGCTTTCATAACGCTCCAGCACCAGGTAGGGATCCTCCAGGGAGTAGATGCCCGTTTCGATTTCATCCTCCCAGGAACGCCAGATCAGGTAATTGCCGGACCAGCCCAGCACGAGGACCGTCCTTCCAGCCTCTCCGGTTTCCTGCCATGTGCCCTCGATCCCGGCCTGGGCCTGCGCGGGGACAACCGCAAGCCAGAGCGCCAGGGCCAGCAGGAGTGCAACGGGGTTCATTGCTTTTTTCATATGATCCTTTCAACGTTTTGTCTCACATGGCGAAGAACATCACGGCTCCGCCGGTGCCGTACGCCTGAGGAGGCCTTCCTTCCTGATCAGTTGCACGGGTTCCCTGCCCGTAAAGGTCAGGGTAAGGATGTCGCCTTCCACCGCATAGGTTCCCTGGCTGCTGCCCTGCAGGGTCAGGATCGCCAGGTTCCCGTTGCCGGACATGAAATTGCCATTGTCGGTGTAAGGCTCGTCAGAAGGCGCGAAGCGCTCATAGCGGCCGTCGGCAAGGAAAGCCACCTCCGCGTAGACGCCGCCCTCCATGCCGCCCCATACGCCGGCCATTGCCGGGTCGACCGTGGAAGCCTGTTCGCTTTGAGGAAGCGGTTCGCGCGACAGGGGACCCGGCAGCTTCACCGCCTCAATGACGTCATCAATGACCAGCCAGCCTTCTTTGAAAGCATAGGAGAACTGCTCAGTGACGCCTTCGTTTTGGAAGATCAGGACACCCTCTCTGGTTGATGCGCTGCCGGAGTGTGTCCTGCTCTCGTCAGGCAGCACCAGTTTGGTATAGGCGCCGGCCCCGGTGAAGGTGAACTCGAAGTACCCGGCGGCGTCATAACCGCCCCAGGTCCCGATGAGAGAGGAGTCAAACCCTATGTCTTCTGCGGCCGCCCGCGAGTACGTGACCGGGTTTTGCAGGTCCGCGTCCGAAAGCAGCAGGCTGTCGCCCATCAGGATGTAGCGGATCGTCTCCATTGTCCCGCCTTCCCAGGCAGCGTTGATGGCGTCGGCAGTCGCGGTGAACGTTCCTTTCCTGTTCAGCGCAGCGTTTTCGGGGACGGCATAAATGAAACTGATCCCGCCATCCGCGGAGAACTTCACAATATGTTTCCCGGACTGGTTTACCCCCTCCCAGGAGCCGGCAAGGCCTGCTGCCGCCGCAGGTGCCCGGGTCACCGCCGGCCCTTCTGTTTGTTCAGGTTCCATCTGAGGGGTCTCCTCCGGCTGCGGTTGCGGCATCGCTTGTGTTGTCACGGGCACCGGCTGTACAGTGGGTACAGGCAGTCCGGCTGACTGCTGCACGGGCTGGCGGCGTGTCAGGGGATAGGAGTCCCCGGTAAACTGATTTGTGATGGTCATCCCGTCCCCGGACAAGGCGAAGCCGAGAGGCAGGTAACTTTCGCCCGACAGGATCAGGTAGAGGACACCCTGATACTCCGCGTAATCCCCTGAGCCGATGGCGGCGCCGGATGTGTAGTCAAAGGTATAGCTGTTGTCAGGCTTGAGCTGGAGCACAAAGGTGCCGTTTGTGTCCTGTCCTTGCCATTCCCCCGCAACGCCTTCCGGCGGTTGCCAGGGCTCCAGGGCAAACGTGACCCATGGTTCGTCTTCACCTTCGCGGGCTATCAGGTTTCCCCCTTCCATCCTGTAGTCCAGGGAGATCACCGAGCCGTCCTGCATCTGAAGCCGGATGATGCCGGGCTGCGGGGACCAGGTACCGATGTTCACGGATACTTCGCCAGTCTCATCAAAAAGCAATATGAAGGATCCGTCCTGCGCGAACAGCAGCGTGACGACGTCTTCCTCCGGCCGGCCGGTCCACCTGCCCGCCAGGTCTTCTTCGCCAGGGACGTTCAGCGGCAGCAGGAAAAGTGCGATCAGCAGCGCCAGCATCCTTAAGGTACGTTTCATCGGGTTTCCTTCCTTTCTTTCATTCCCTCGGGCTAAACTGCATCCCGGGATCAATCGCGGATGCGGTTGATGCTCAAAAACAATACCGGAATCATAACCAGGCTGACGGTCTTCATGAAACTGTCGCCCATTGGTCACGGTCCGCAGCGCTTTCTTCAGTCACAGCCGGGTTCAATGCCCGAAACACACAGTGTCGCTGCGTCGCCGAAAACTGCAGGGTTGGCGTATGCGCTTGATTTTGTCGGTCAGGACGGAAGTTCAGGCAGCAGTCGTATTGGAAACAGGTCGGAATTGCGCTTTTCGGGCATGGTTTGAAGGTCGTCAGATGATTCGGAAGCGTCTGTTCTTTGGCCGCAGGTTGGAGGCTTTCCGGATACGTTCGTCAACTGCTCAGTAATAGTTGGGATCCTCAGGGTAGTTGTCCTCGTTGTCGGGATGTCCGTCCCCGTCCGTATCTGCCTCCCCGCCGCCGGGGATCGTGTACGTCGCTGACAGGTGCATCGGGTTGAAGGTGTTTGCCCACACTGCCGTGAACTCATCTTCCGGGGCGGTGTAGGTGGTCCAGGAGGCGGAAACGCTCCCGCTGACCCCGGGAACTCCATAAGCGGTGAAGTTCCGCCAGGCGAGGAAAGACAGCTCCATCAGGGTGAACATTCTCCCGGCCTCAGGGTGCTGCCAGCGGACGAACCAGACCTGCGCGACGCCCTCGGGCGGCGTGAGCATCAGGTTGGGGAAGATGTTTTTCTGAAAGGTACCCGCGACCTCAAAGGAACTGTTTCCCGCGACGCGGCTGAACACCCAGGCGCCGAGCTGGTCGTGGGTATAGGGCTGATCGAACTGCCGGACCTGGCAAAAGTCAAAGCAGGCCAGCCGTCTGGAATCGCACGCCATGAAGGCGTACGCGTCACCTTCCAGCACGGTCCAGTCCGGAGGGTACTGATAGGACCAGTCGCCGCCCCGGTACGCGGGCCAGCCGGACACAGGGACGATCGGCTTGAGCGCCGCCGGGTCCGAATATAGGTAGTTCTGCTGGAACGTCGCCATCCACTCCCGCAGGCCGGCGGGCAGCGCCTCGGCTGCCGCTGCCGAAAGCGGCAGGAGGGGGATCAGCGAAAGGATGAGCAACAGGGACAGGAATCGTTTCATGGGCAAGTCCTCCATGGCGTCGCCAGGTTCCCGCTTGTGATGAAAATGGCCGGAATTGCGCCGGTCAGACATGATTTGCAGGTCGTCAGAAGGAGCGGAAGCGTCCGGTCACCGGCTGAAAATTGGAAGCTTTTCGGATAAGTACGTCAACGGCTCAGGGCTGCGCAATGAAATCATATGACATTTTCAACATATTCCCAGGCCCCTGTCTTGTCAATACCTTTT
>CAZJCB010000008.1:0-2117 GCA_964544245.1 uncultured Christensenella sp. | reverse complement strand
AATGCCGTTGACTTCAGTTGCTGATGCGGGGTGAAAAATGGCTGATACCATATACACAATTGGTTATTCCGGATTTTCATTGGATGATTTTATCAGCACATTAAGGACATATGAAATTGATCTGCTTGTAGACGTCCGCAGCCGTCCATATTCCCAGCGCTTCTCCGACTACAACAAGGAAAATCTCGAACAGATGCTCAAGCGTAATGAGATTCATTACCGCAACTATTCATCGGAGTTTGGCGCAAGGCAGGAAGATCGGAAATACCTTTCAACTGATGGGCGCCTTGATTTTGAGCTGTTCAGAAACTCACCGCAGTTTATGGAAGGCTATCATAAAGTATGCACGGCCATCAAGAAAGGTTATCGTGTCGCGTTGATGTGCGCGGAGAAAGACCCCTTCCATTGCCACCGGTCGATCCTGGTGGCAAAAGCATTCCATGACAGCGGATTTGAAGTGGTCCATCTGTTGCCCGGCAATATCACGATGTCACAGAAAGACATTGAAAAGCGGCTGTTGGAGAAGTATCAGAAAGAGGATATCAATCAATGCAGTATATTTGGTGAACTCCGTGACGAAAACGAATACATCGCTCAGGCATATCGGAAACACAATGAAACAATTGGTTACTCCATTGAGGAGGAGATCAAGTGACGGTCTTTACCATTGGTTTCATCTGATACTGTTCTCAGTCATAAACGCTTTGATGCGGCGGATCTTTTCCGCCCAGACGGATGCGCGGCTGCGATACTTTGCTCTCTTTTCAATCCCGACACATGACATTTCCCCCATCCCTCTCCCCAGCCATTGCAAAAACACCGGAGCTCCCTGCCCCGGCGTCTTTGTCTATTGATATCAGTAAACCGCCCCGCCTACCCCGTGTAGCCCATCAGCAGCCTGGGCAGTCCCAGCACCAGGTCGGGCCAGTAGGTGACGACGGCCAGCACGGCGATCATGACCACCAGGGGCCACTTGATCTCCTGGATCACCGTTTTCAGCGGCGTCCCCGATATCCCGCTGGTGATGAACAGCAGCATGCCAAACGGGGGCGTGCACAGCCCGATCATCATGTTCAGGATGACGACCAGCCCGAAATGCACCATGTCGATGCCCAGTTCCCGGGCGATGGGGATCAGCAGCGGCACAAAGACCACCTGGATCACCGAGGTGTCGATGAACATGCCCAGGACCAGGATGGAAATGTTGACGATGAGCAGAAAAACGTAGGGGTTCTTCGTCAGGCCCAGAATGAGGCTGGCGACGCTGACCGCGATCTGTTCGCGCGCCATGATGTAATTGATGCAGGCGGCCGAGCCGATGACCAGCGCGGTGATGCCCACGCCGCCCACCGTGTCCTTCAGGATGCCCAGCAGGCTCTTCCAGCCCAGCATCCGGTAGGCGAACGCCGCGACGATCAGCGCGTACAGGCCCGCGACCGCGCCCGCTTCCGTGGGCGTCATGACGCCGGTATAGATGCCGGCCAGCAGGATGACGGGGGTCAGCAGGGCGGGGATGGCGCGCAGCGTATACTGGGCGAACTGCAGGAAGGGCACCCTGACGCTGCGCGGGTAGTTGCGTTTCCTGGAGACGAAGACGACGTAGATCATCAGCGCGATGGTCAGCAGGAAGGCCGGCACAATGCCGCCCATGAACAGCACGCCCACCGAGGCGCCCGAATACATGGCGTAGATGACCATGGGGATGGAGGGCGGGAAGGTCGGGCCCAGGACCGCGGAGGCGGACGTCAGCGCGCAGGAAAACCCGTCGTCATACCCTTCCTTGCGCATGGCTTCGATCTCCATCTTTCCCAGGCCGCTGGCGTCGGCGATCGCCGAACCCGTCATCCCGGCGAAGACCAGGGAACCCAGGATGTTCACGTGCCCCGAACCGCCGCGGAAGCGCCCCACCAGCCCCAGGGCGAAGCCGTAGATCTTTTCCGTCACCTTGCCGGTGTTCATGATGTTGGCCGCGAAGATGAACAGCGGCACCGCGATGATGGTGTAGTTGGTGTAAAAGGTCTTCAGCGTCTGCTGCGCCACCATTTTGACGGGGTCGCCCGTCACGATGAAATAGAAGATGCAGGCGGTCAGCAGGCCCATGGGGATGGGCATGCGCA
>CAZJCB010000007.1:0-26573 GCA_964544245.1 uncultured Christensenella sp. | reverse complement strand
CGGAGAATACAGGGATCACATCCCTGTGAGCCCGGTGCGCTCGACGGACTGGATGAAGAAGCGCTGGGTGAAGGCGTACAGCACCAGCAGGGGCGCGATGACCAGCAGGCCCGCCGCCTGCATGCGCGTGGCGATGAGCGCTGAATCCGTGTAGTTGCCCCCGATGACGGAGAGGTTTTGCAGGTTGGCCTGGAAGCTGGACAGCGCGGTCGCCAGCGTCAGGTGGTTTTTCATGAACATGGCCGGGGTGTAGTAGTCGTTCCAGTTCCAGACCAGGGAGAAGAGCAGCACGGTGAGCACTACCGTGCCGGAGTTGGGCAGCATCACGTGCAGGAAAGTGCCCGCCGGGCTGCAGCCGTCGATCTCGGCCGCCTCCTCCAGTTCCCGCGGCATGGACAGGAAAAACTGCCGGTAGACGAAGATGTAGACGCCGCTGCGCAGCCCCATGCCCAGCAGGGCCGGGAGCCAGAACAGCCAGGGCTTGTCGATGAGGTTGATGTGGTCCGAAACCGCGCCGCCGGTCAGCAGGTGCAGCAGGCTCATCAGCCGGAAGGGGTCAAAGTAGCGGTAGGTGGTGTACAGCGAGGTGGAGACGGTCTGCTGGGGCACGATCATGGTCAATACCACCAGCATGAACAGGAGGTTTCGCCCCCTGAACCGGAAGCGCGCGAAGCCGTAGCCCACCAGCATGCAGGAGGCGACCTGGATGAAGCTGGTCACCACCGCCGTCTGCAGGGTGTTGAGCGTCGCGTTGCCCATGTCCAGGATCTGCACCGCGTCCAGGATGTTTTCCATCGTCAGGGACTTGGGCAGCCAGATGACCGCGGGGTCATAGGTCTGCATGAAGGGCTTGAAGGCGTTGGACACCATGTACAACAGCGGATAGACCAGCACGAAGGACAGCGCCGCGAGCAGCGCGAAGCGCCCCAGGCGGAAGGACGCGCGCGACAGGCGCCGCAGGCGGAAGGCCAGGCTGTGACGCATGCGGAAGGCGGACTTTCTCATCTCAGGCCTCCATCCGCCGGGCGGACCTGCCGAACACGGCGAACACCAGCAGGAGCACCAGCATGATCATCGCCATGTACAGCCAGCTCATGGAGGCGGACAGGCCGAACTGGAACTGGCTGCCAAAGCCGGTCGCGTAGATGGCCGCCATCACCCGGTTGCCCGCGTTTTCCGTGCCGTAGGCCATGAAGGAGTCGATGATGGTGTAGACGATGTTGAGCAGCATGATGGGCAGCGACAGCGGCAGGGTGATTTTCCAGAAATTGTCCCAGGCGCTGGCGCCCTCGATGGCGGAGGCCTCGTAGGTGGTCTGGGGGATCTTCTGCAGGCCTGAGAGGAACAGCAGGATCTGCACGCCGCATTCCATGATGACGGAGAAGACGCGGTTGACGATCTCGCTCACCGCGCCCACGACGCCCGCGGGGATACCGGACTGCAGCATCACGTCCGCCAGGCCCTGGCTCTGGAAGATGTAGGCGTTCTGGGTGCCGGTGAGGGTGTTGGCGTTGATGACGCCCTGCAGCAGCACGTACACCACGCCGGAGGTGATGATGACCGGCAGGAAGAAAATGCTGCGGAAAAAGGCGCGCCCGCGGAAGCGCTGGTTGAGCAGCACCGCGATGAACAGGCTCAGGATGACCACCAGCGGCAGGCGGTAGGCCATCTCGGCGAGCTGGCCCGTCAGCAGGGGCACGAACTTGGCGTCCCGCAGCAGCATGAAAGCGTAGTTGTCCAGCCCGACCCAGGTGGTCTGAAAGCCTTCCGCGGACATTTTCAGCGAGTTGAGGGAGAAGTAGAGCGACTCAAACACCGGGAAGGCAAAAAACAGCGCGAAGCCCAGCAGCCAGGGCAGGATGAAGAGGTAGCCCCAGCGGCCTTTCCTGCGCCTGAGCAGGCTGCCCTTGCCCTTATTCCGCATCGCTTTTCACCTCCCTGACCAGGAAGCCCATCGCGGGGACAAGCAGGCCGTCCGCCTCCGCGTCCGCCTCCCCATAGTTGACGTACACCCGCGTTTTCCCGCCGTACTCGGTCACCGCGCAGTTCCCCGGCAGGTTTTCATGCCCCGTGATCGGCAGACGGGCCAGCGGCGCGAGCACGCCCGAGAGCGTCGCGTAGGCCTCCCGGACCTCGCCTTCCCAGGCCCGCCAGTCCGGGCTGTACAGCCAGACCATCCGGGAGTCGGCCAGTTCCTGCATGTTGCGGCCCACGAAGGCGTACCCCGGGCTCGCGCCGTATTCCAGGCAGCGCAGCAGGAAGGCCTCCGGGCTGGAGGAATGGTTGACCGCGCCGATGCCGTAGGGGACGAAGCCGTGGAACACCATCTGGTAGAAGGGGACGGCCTCGTCCGCCAGCGTGTAGCCGCTGGCGCCCGCCGGCGTGGCGGGCAGGTGGACGGCCAGCGCCGCGGCGTAGGCGTTCCCGCCGTCCAGCATCAGTTTCCTGTCCGTCATCCCCAGCGTGTCCCGCACGATGCCCGGCACCTCGCCCCGCCCGGTGCCGCCGGAGCGGTTGTCCGAGGTGCAGATATCCCCGATAGCGTCCAGCGCCAGGGCGGGGAGCCCCGTCCGGTGGAAGGAATCCAGGAAACGCCCGAAGAAACGCCCGTAGCGCGCGGGGCTCAGGAGGTACCAGGGGGGCACGGCGGGGCTGGCAGCCCGGGAATTGTAGGAGGGCTGGAACTGCATCTGCGGGGCGTTGACCGGGGCGAGCACGGCGTCCCTGATGGCCCAGAAGCCGCTGCCGTTCCTGTACACGTTGACCAGGTCGACGGCGGGGTAGAGCCCGCCGCCCCCGGCCTCCAGTTCCAGGGCCAGCGCCTTCATATCCTCCGGGTTCCCCAGCCTGCCGGACAGCCTCGCGGCGGCGGGGATCCGCTCATAGGCGGTGCCATCGATCCAGTGGGCGTAGCGCACCACGCTCTGGGGGACCCGGAAGGCGCCCAGGACGTCCCGGATGTCCTGCAGCGTGGTCAGCGTGACCGTCTTCGTGTAGGGGATGCCAAGGAACTGCGCCGGCTTTTTCATCAGGCCGTACAGGTCCAGGTACAGCGGGTATTCGCCCTCCGCAACCCGCTGGGCGAGGCCCATCTCCTCCTGCAGGTAGGCCCGGTAGCGGGCCGCCATGCCCGCGTAGCCCGCGTCCGCCCCCGTCAGGGGGTAGTAGCGCACCTCGTATTCGCCCCGGGTGAGCCCCTGGCGCTCCTGCACGCCGATGACGGAGGCGCCGAACTCCTTGCTGTTCATCATCATGCTGCCGCCGGTCAGCACGCGGAAGCGCGACCAGGCGTAGTTCCAGCTGGTCAGGTTGGACACGCGGGCCAGGATGGCCGCCTTGGCGTCGTTTCCTGTTACGACCCCCAGCAGGCCGTGCCCGCCCTCGTGGTAGACGCCGAACACCGGCAGCCGGGCCGTCTGCTCCCGCGTGCGCGCCTGCTGGGCCAGCGTCGCGGACAGGCCGATCTGCCCCTCCACGCCGTGGTCCTTGCCGTAGACGGAGGCGCTGTACTCCTGCATGGAGGTGACGCCGTTGTTGAAACGGATCAGCGCGCCGGAGCCGTCCGGCACCAGCAGCCAGCCCTCGTCCTCCGCCCCGCCCGCGCCCATCACCGGCAGGACGTCCACGGCCGTGACGGTGTTCAGGTTCGGGTTCCCCTCCCCGTCCGGGTAGCAGGCGATGCCCTCCACCGGCACGCGCACCTTCAGGTGGTCCTCCGCGAGGGAATAAAGCACCGTGACCCGGATGCGCGGCTTCAGGAAGTCATACACCGCGCTGAGCACGCTGCCCTCAACGGTCATCGCGAGCCCGCCGTCAATGACCGCGTCGCCGTTGGAGGTCAGCGACAGGGCGGTGCCCCGCTCGTTGGAATAACTCACGGCGATCTGGCTCATCAGGGTCTGGCGGTGCGCGCCCTTGGCCTTCCGGTCGTTCCCCTCGGGGTTGGAGCGCCAGAGGAAGCCGCTTTCGCGGTCTTCCAGGATGATCCGCCCGGTCCCGAAGTCGGCGTACAGGCTCAGCCGCGCGTTCCGGGCAGCCAGTTCGTAGCCTTCCGGCGCCACCTGGGCGGAAGCGGGCATGCCGGGGAGCAGCAGCGCCGCAAAGAGCAAAAAGGTGAGGATCCGTTTCACGCTGGCCCCCTTTCTAAATCCGGAACATGATTTCGTTGTACAGGGTGGTGAAGAAGACGGAGATCTGCTGGTACAGGCTGTAGAGCAGCACCATGAGCACCACGATGACCAGCAGGACCAGGACGCTGAGCAGGAGGTTGAGCAGGGCGCGCCTGACGGTGAGCCTGTTGACCTGGTACTGCCCCATGAACAGCAGGACGAGGGACCACAGGACGCCCAGGGACAGCAGCATCCGCAGGAACACCTGCATCTCCAGGTTGACGAAGTTGGAAAACAGCGTGACCGCCAGCTGCGCCAGCACGGCCGGCAGCAGCGCGTGGGAGAGCACGATGAACAACTCCCGGGGCTTGCCCTCGCAGTCGCCCATGAGGGAGGACACCGCGAGATTGGACACCCAGGCCAGCAGGAAACTGCCCGCGGTGCCGCCCAGGAGCAGGAACACGTTCAGCCGGTCCAGCCGGTTGTGGTTGAAGGCGAAACCGGTGCCCACGTAGGTGATGACGGCGGTGAGGAAGAGGAGGCCGACGATGCCGGCGCCCACCCTGACGCTGCCGGCGCCCGCGTCTTTCACCTGGTCAAAGCCATTGTAGGGGTGCGCCATCAGGGTAAAGGGCATCCGCAGGGGCCTCAGGGAGCGGGCCTGGCGTTCCTCCAGGGGCGGGCGCCGCTTCGCGCGGGCCCGGGAGACCAGTTTGAGCATGGCGAACAGCGCCGCGGCACCGCCCAGGATGAGGCCGATGTGCCGCCGGATGAGGATGAGCGAATGCTCGCGGAAGGCGTCGGAATAGCCCTGCTTGTCGTTCCCCAGGCGGAAGGCCTCCATCGCCCGGGGGTAGTCCTCCATCTGGTAATAGGCCTTGCCCAGGCCGCGGTAGGCCATTGCGTAGTTGTTGTCCAGCCGCAGGACCTCCTGCCAGGGGAGGATGGACTGGGGGTAGAGACCCTGGCCGTACAGCGCCGTGGCCTCGTGGATGGCCCTGCCGAAGGCCGTGAGCCCGAAGACGGACACCGCGCCGGTCTCGCTGTCCAGCACCAGGATGTCCCCGTTCACCGCTTCCATGGACACCGGGGTCTTGAACAGGCCGTCCTGGTCGCCCCAGCCGCCGAAGTTGAGCACCACGCCCCCCGTGTCCGTGCCGAACTGCACCACCCGCCGGGTGATCCGGTCCAGGGCGGTGTAGAGGCTGTTCACCTCCGCCAGCGCGTCCACCAGGGCGACCTGGCCGGAAAAGCTTACCGGCGGGAGGATGTTGATGCCCATCGGGTTCAGCTTCACCAGGGAACGCGCGCCGGCGGTCTCCGACACCGTGACCACGGCGTAGATCATGTCCTCTTTGTCGATGGTGATGTTTGCGTACTCGATGGGCACGAAGGACTCCGTCGCCGAGCGCTGTTCCCTCGTCATCACCGAACGCCACAGCTTCTGCAGGATGACCTTGGCGGTCAGGTCCACGTGGCTGGCGCCGAAATAATTCAGGAAGGTGCCGTCCTCGTAGTAGCACAGCAGGCCCTGGTACACGCCGGAGGAGAGCACGTACACCCGCCCGGCGCTGTCCACGACCACCTTCTGCGGCCTGAAGGGGGTGGTGTCCTCATACAGCTCGCTCACCGGGCGCTCATACTTTCGGACAAGGCCTCCGCCCCCGTCCATGCACAGCACGCTGCCCGCGCCCTCGTCGGCGATGTAGGCCAGGCCGTTGTCCCGGACGAAGACCCCCGTCGGGGTCACGAAGGCGGTATCCCCGGCGGCGGAGTATCCCCGAAGCAGGTTCAGTCCGTCGTCCAGCACGAGCACCCTGGCGTTGCCCGTGTCCGCCAGCCACAGTTCGCCGCGCGCCCTGTCATAGAACAGGTCCTGCGGCTTGTTCAGCCGCCCGGCGCCCATGTCCGCCCCGTTTTTGACCAGGCGGACCCGGTAGCCCGCGGGCGCCGGCACCGGGTCGCCCCAGGCGCTGGTGGTGAAGCCGGCGTAGGCTTCCTCCGCCAGGGCGGCCGGGGAGACCGCCTGCAGCGACAGGAGGCAGAGGAGCAGGAGGGCGCCGAAGCGTTTCATTCCGGCCCCCTCACTTGATGCCCGAATGGGACATGGTCTCCAGCACCGCGGACTGGGAGAGGAGGAAGAACACGATGGGCGGGATCATCAGCACCAGCGCCACCGCGGCGCCGGCGCCCGCACGCGCGATGCCGGCGGAGGCGATCTGGCGCAGCATCACGGGCAGCACCTTCATGCTCTCGTCATAGATATAGCTCACCCCGGTGTTGTTCCACAGGCCCTGGAAGGTGAAGATGCCCAGGGTCAGCCAGGCCGGCTTGATCATGGGCATGACCAGGCGGAAGAAGAGGGTGATCTCCGTCGCCCCGTCGATGCGCGCGGCCTCCAGCAGGCTGTCGGGCACGCTGGTGATGAGGAACTGGCGCACCAGGAAGACGCCGAAGGAGCCCGACATCGCCGGCAGCAGGATGGACCAGTAGGTGTTGATGAGCCCCAGGCCGGAGATGATGATGTACTGGGGGATGGCGGTGACCTCGCTGCGGAAGAGGATGGCCCAGACGATGACGAGGTTGAAGACGGCCAGCCAGCGGCTTTTGTACTTGGCCAGCGCGAAGGCGCACAGGGAGGCGATGAGGATATAGCCGACCGTGCCGGCGGCGGAAATGAAGACGGAGTTGAACAGGTAGCGCTCAAAGGGCACCCACATCTCGCCCGCCAGGCGCGCCATGGTGGTGAAGTTTTCCAGCGTCGGGTTCTGCACGAAAAAGCGCGGGGGGTAGAGGAACAGCTCGCTGGCGGGCTTGAAGGCCGTGATGACGGTGTAGACCAGCGGCAGCGCCATGAACAGGCTCATCAGCCCCAGGAAGAGGAACACGGTGAAATTTCCCCCGCGGGAGCGGCTGACGCGCTTCCCCTTCGCCTTCAGGCGCGGAGCCGACCCCAATCCGCTCATGCGCCCTCCTCGCTGCCGAAGCGGCGCAATACGCCCCGCACCAGCGACCAGAACAGCAGCATCAGGAAGAACAGGACGACCGCGATGGCGGAGGCGTAGCCCATCTCAAAGCGGATGGTGCCAAAGTCCAGGATGTGCAGGATGATGGTGTGCGTGGCGTAGTCGGTGGAAGGGAAACCGGTCAGGCTCATCGCCTCATAGCCCACGGCAAAGGAGGCGCTGATCTGCATCACCGCGCCGAAGAGCAGCTGGGGCACCATCTGCGGCAGGGTGATGTACCACATCTCCTGGAAGCGGTTCTTCACCCCGTCCACCGCGCCGGCTTCGTACAGGGACCTGTCCATGGACTGCAGCCCCGCGACGAAGGCCAGGAAACCCACGGACATGGACAGCCAGAGGATGACCACGATGACCACGCCCATCGCGTAGGCCGGGTCGCTGAGCCACTGGATGCTGTCGCGCACCACGCCCAGCCTGAGAAGCGTGGAATTGAGCAGGCCGACGGCGTCGTCGGAGAAGATGTAGGTCCAGATGAAATAGACGTTGCCGGCCAGGGAGGGGGCGTAGAAGAGGAAGGTGAGCGCCGTGCGCAGCCCGCGCCTGAAATCGGTGATGAACCAGGCGAAAACGAAGGACAGGAGGTAACTGACCGGCCCGGTGAGCAGCGCGAACACAAAGGTGTTGCGCAGCGCCGTCAGGAAGATGTCGTCTTCCAGCAGCAGGCGGATGTAGTTGTCCAGCCCGATGAACACCGGCCGCTGGAGCATGTTGAAATAGGTGAAGGACAGGACCGCGCTGGAGAGGATGGGCAGCAGGGTAAAGGTGCAGAACAGGACGGCGAAGGGCAGGGTGAACACGACCGAGGTGAGCCGGTGCTCCCGCCCGTCCAGCCGCCTGAACAGGCCCTTGCGCCGCGGCGCCTTTGCCAGGCTGCTCATCGTCCGAATTCCTCCCACTTCCTCGCGATTTCCTTGTTGATCTCCTTGTTGTAGCGGTTGAGGACCTCCCGGGGCACCTTGTTGCTGTACACCACGGCGCGGAAAGCGAAGGTCAGGTTGCGGTTGGTGATGTAGTTGCCCGGCAGCTGCGGGATGTCGTCCACGTCCTCCCACTGGGTCAGGAGCGCCTCCTGCTGCCTGTCCGTCCACTTGATGCGCAGGAAGGCTTCCCGGTTGGCGGTGGGCCAGCGCGCGGCGGAGCCCATCAGGCTCTCCAGCGCCAGCGCGAACTGCGCCTGGGTCTCGCTGCTGGTCCACCAGCTGGCAAACTCGAAGCCCTGCCGGGGCATCCGCGTATTCGCCAGCAGGATGACGCCCGTGCCGGACGCGCCCTCGGAGCGGTCGATGCTGCCGTCCTCCCGCCGGGTGCCCGGGACGGGCGCCAGTTCCCACAGCCCGGTCAGCTCCGGCGCCCCGGCCGCCAGGGTGTTGGCCATGGTGTAGGGCGCGACGGCCAGCGGCATCTCCCCGGTGCGGAAGCGGGAAAACATGTCGTACTGGATGGGCAGGGAATACTTGGTGTACAGCTCCGTCCAGGCCTTGAAGGCCTCCAGCGCGCCGGCTCCGTCAAAGGTCGTCCTCGCCTGGTCCTGCGTGTAGTAGTTCAGCCCGCGCTGGAACAGCTGGGTCTGGAAGCCCGCCGTGTTGTTGTTGGTCACGGTGGGCGCGGCGATGCCGATCTGCATGCCCTGCTTCTGCAATACGGGCACCAGCGCGCGCAGGTCTTCCCAGGTCTGGGGCACCTGCAGCCCCATCTCCTCAAAGATGTCCGCGCGGTAGAAGATCATGTCAAAATTCTGCGTCTCCGGCAGCGCGTACACGCCGCCCTTGTAGCGGTAGGGCACCAGCGCGCTTTCATGGAAGGCGGGCAGCAGCTTTTCAAAGCCCTCAAACCCGCTCAGGTCCAGCAGCGCCCCGCGCATGGCCAGGTTGACCGGCAGCTCCTTGTACACCGTCAGCGCGACGTCCGGCCCCTTGCCGCCCAGCGTCGCCTGCATCAGGGTGGAGGAGCCGTCGATGAGGCTCAGGTTGACGGGGATGCCGGTTCGCGGGACGAAGTGCTGGTCGATGAGTTCCTTGATGACCTGCGTCTGGTCGCGCCCGGAGGAGATGCCCGTGGCGCCCAGGTCGTTGGCGCAGACCCAGACCTGCAGCGGCCTCCCCGCGTCCCCGCCGTAGACCTTGCCCACCGCGCTGTAGTCCTCCGTAAAGGAGCCGGTGAAGCCCCGCCAGCGGAAACCGGCCTGGGAAAGCAGGCCCGCGCCGCCTCCTTCAGGCGGGCTGCCGGCGCCTTTCAGGGTGATCCGGTCGATCTGCAGGGGCTGTTCTCGCATCCACAGCACCCAGGAGGACAGGCTGGACAGGTTGCCCTTGTAGCTCTCCAGCCGCGCGGGGATCAGGTCCGGCCGCTCTATGAAGCTGTCCAGCTGGATGGCGGCCTGGTTGAGCAGCGCGGCTTCGCTGCCGCGCCCGGCGTAGGCCGACATGGCCCCGTATTCCTCCCTGAGGCGCGCGGCGAGCCCGGCCAGTTCGTCCAGCAGGCCCGGGATCTTCCGGTCCAGGTGAAAATCGCGGTTCAAATCGATGGAGATGCGGGAGCCGTCCGCGTTGTCCCCGGTGATGACGATGATCTTGCGGTACAGGAGGTTCATCCGCCGGATGACCTCTTCCAGCCGCCGCAGCGGGCCGGCGTTATCCCCCGGCGTGACCTCCAGCCGCAGGGTGTGTGCTCCCCGGCTGAGGAAGAGGGGCAGCGGCGCGCCGCCTTCGCCCTTGAGGGTAAAATCCTGCCAGGCGACGGAATAGGGGATGGAGAGGGCCTTCGCCTCCGCGAACGGCACCTCGCCGTCAACAGACAGCCGCCGGGTCGCGGGCATGCCGCGCACAAAGTCGTTGAGCAGGTAGAGGCTCAGCTCATACCAGCCGTCCTCCGGGACGTCCACGCCCCACTCCACCCACTCGCCCTGCTGGCGCCAGGAATAGCCGCCAATGGTGTTCAGCCGGGTCTTGACGGGGTCGGCGGGCTGGATGGAGGCGTCGCCGCGCGCCGCGAGCGCGTAGATGACCTCGCTGTTGCGCAGGCCGGCCTCCTCGGCCTGGATCACGATATTCTGCCCGCCCGCGGCATCCGGGTAGCGTGCCGCGTATTCCTGATAGCTCTGCACAGGCATCGCGGGCAGGAAGCGCAGGGACGCCACGGTGCAGCGCTCGGCCAGCAGGCTGACGCCCAGCGTGTTTTCGCCCTGGTTCAGGTAGTAGTAAAAGGGTTCCGCGAAATGGTTGTTGTGATCCTGCATGCGCAGCCGCTGCCAGGCCTGGACCTCCTTCATTTCGGGCCGCACGTCGTGCCCGCGGCTGTCCTGCCGGATGGGGTCCGGGGTATGGAACAGGCGGCGCAGGAGCAGCCGGCCGCTCTGCCCAAAGGGGAGCGCGCCGTTGAGCTCAACGGACAATTCGACGTTGCTCCGCCTGGCGGGCAGGGGCAGGTATTCGATTTCCAGCTGGTACAGCCCGGCTTCGGGCGCGTGGACAGCCAGGGTGAAACGGTCGCCAGGCGCTTCCAGGAGCAGCACCCGCCCCTTTTCGCCCAGCGGGTCGTCCTGGAGGGCCTTGTCCGCCCCGGCCAGGTCCGCCCGGATCACGGCGTTTGGACAGGGCGCGTCCGCCAGCCCGGCCAGGTAGGCCTCGTAGCCCGGCGTTTCCGCGCCCGCGCCAAAACAGGCGGCCAGCGCCGCCAGGACGGTCAGGATAGCAATGAAAAGCCTTCTATTCCGCATACCTTCCTCAGGATCCGCTTGAACGACCGGTGGGATAAACGTTTTTCCTCGCGGGAATCAGTATAGGAAAGATGCGCCGGACTGTCAAGGGCGAAAAACGGTCGCTTTTGCCATCATTCTCCCATCCGGGGCTTGACAGAGGGGGGAACCGGCGGTATCATGAACGCAGTGAATCGGCAAATCCCGACCGGTAACAGGTTTGGTCCGGCAGCAGGTTAAGCGTTTAGCCTGTTGTCCCGGCAAGGAAACGCCGGCATTGCGCCCCCACCCTGCCGCGATGCACAAGAGGTGCATTCAAATATGAAAGGAGCGAACCCCATGAAGAAACTCGTATCCCTTCTCCTGGCCGCCCTGATGCTTGCCGGCGCCGTTGCCGCGCTGGCGGAGAGCTATCCGATGAACGAGGAGAACTTCACCTCCGAGCAGGGTCCCGTCTGGTTCTACCGCTACTACACGGAGGAGACCGATGAGATCCTGGACCTCAACCTGACCCCCGACTGGGGCGACAACTGGCAGTTCTCAGCCCAGCCCACCGTGGACGACGTGTACCATTCCCTGTTTGAGTGGGAAGGCATCCATGCCATGGCCGGCAAGTGGCTGAGCTTCCAGATCGACATGGTGCTGGTGTTCGTCGCGCCCAAGGACGGCAAGGCCACCCTGGAGCCGATGAGCTTCCTCATCAAGGACGACGGCAGCGGCAACGCGTATGAGCCCTACCTGGTCCAGATCCACCATGTGTCCGGAGAAAACGAGCCGGTCAAGCTGCTGGGCGAAGACTGGCAGCTGACCCCCTATGAGACGGAGGCGATCGAACTGGAGCTCAAGGCCGGCGACGAGCTGCGCTTTGTGGTCCGCGCCCCCGACCAGGGCGGCGCCGCCGTCAGCGTGCAGCCCACCATCACCTACGCGGAATAATCCCCTCACCGCGGGGGCTGCTCATCCGGGCAGCCCCCTTTCTTTTCTGCCCAGTTTTCTGATAGGATAGGGCGCGTATGAACATGAAACCGGACAGGGTGCTGGCGCTGGACATCGGCGGCACGAACACCCGCATGGGCCTGGTGGACCGGGATGGCGGCCTGTCCGCCTACCGGCGGTTTTTGAGCGGCGGGTGGAACGGCGACAGGCCGCTGAACGGACTGGGCGGCATCATGGCGGACTACCTGTCCCGGGAAGCGCCGGACGGCGTCGCCGCCGTCTCCCTGGGCTTTCCTTCCGCCGTGGACAAGCATCGCCGCGTCCTGGTGAATACCCCGACCATTCCCTCCCTGGACGGCGCCGCGGCGGCCGACCTCCTGGAAGAGCGCCTTCACATTCCCGTCTATCTGGACAGGGACGTGGTCATGCTGTACACCCACGCGACAAGCAGCCTGAACATCCCGAGGCAGGGGCTCACGCTGTGCTTTTTTATCGGCACGGGCATCGGCAACCTGATCGTGCAGGATGGCAGCGCGCTCACCGGTTCCAGGGGCATCGCGGGGGAGCTCGGGCACATCCCGCTGCATGGCAAGACCGACCCCTGCGGCTGCGGCAAGCGCGGCTGCACTGAACTGTACGCTGCCGGGCACGCCGTGGTCCGCCTGCGGGAGAGGTATTTCCCGGGCGAGGACCCCGACGCGCTGTTCACCCTGCACAGGGACAGCGGGCCGGTGCTGGAATACGTGGACACGCTGGCGGAGGTGCTGGCCGTCGAGATGATCATCCTGGACCCGGACCACGTGCTCCTGGGCGGTGGGGTGCTCCAGATGCCTGATTTCCCGCTGGATCTGCTGAAGGCCGGGATCCTTTCCCGCCTGCGGGGCAAAGGGGCGGCGGAGCACGTCCGGTGGTTCCAGGCTCCCGACGCGCAGCGCGCCGGGGTCATCGGGGCGGGGCTGTACGCTTTCAAACGGCTTGAAGAGGAGGGCGCCTGATGGACAGACTGATATCCGCTTCCCTGATGTGCGCGGACCTGCTGGACCTGCGCCGCGGCGTCCGGGAACTGGAGGCGGCGGGGGTCGACCTGCTGCACTGCGACGTGATGGACGGGCACTTTGTCCCCAACTGGATGATGTTCCCGGACCTGATCAACGCGCTCGCGGGGGAGAGCAGGCTGCCGCTGGACATCCACCTGATGGTGACGGACCCCCTCCTCATGCTGCCCCGGCTGAAACTGCGCAAGGGGGATTACGTCACCCTCAGCGCGGAGAGCACCGTCCACGCGCAACGGGCGCTGGCGGCGGTCAGGGATACCGGCGCGGTCCCCGGCCTCGCGCTGAACCCGGGCACGCCGCTGTGCGTGATGGAGGAGCTCTTCCCGGACTTCGGCCTGCTCGTGCTGATGACCGTCAACCCGGGCTACGCGGGGCAGAAGCTGGTGCCCCAGTCCATGGGGAAAATCGCCCGCGCGCGCGCCATGCTGGACGCGGCGGGGTATCCGGATACCCGCGTCGGGGTGGACGGCAACTGCAGCTTTGAAAACGTACCCCGGATGGTCGCCGCCGGCGCGGACCTCATCGTCGCCGGCACCAGCAGCCTGTTCCAAAAGGGGCTCACCCTCGCCGAAGGCGCCGGGCGGCTGCGGGAAGCGATGCGCTGAAGTAATGCCAATTTATCATCAGGGATCAGGGTCTGGAGGCCTCAGGTTTCCAGACCCTGTTTTTTATTCCTGCGGTAGACGGCAAAGATGCCCAGCCCGACCCCGAGCATCAGGAAACCCACGATCAGCATCAGGAGCTGTTTCTCCCCGAAGGGAACGCCCCAGAGGCTGAACCTGAGGTTGTGGAAATGGGTCACGAAGGCGCGCGCCAGGGTCGCAGCGGCGAGGGCGGCCAGGAAGTTGGCCGTTGAATAGAAGCCGATGTGGAGGGTCTGGTTCTCCTCCGGCAGGTTGATGTAGGCCACGCTGGTGAACGCCAGGTTGATCCCGCTGGTGCATACAAAGCTCCAGATGACGCCGACGGGGAAGAGGAACAGCAGGCCGTCGGACACGAAAGCCAGCATGAAATAATGGGGCGCGAACAGGAGGATGGCCAGCGAAAGGGGCTTGAGCCAGCTGAACCGGAGGAAGATCCTGCGCCATACGAAAGTCAGCAGCGTCAGGACCACCACGTTGAAGGAGTTGACGAGCATGATGTAGGAATAGCTGACGCCCAGTTCGCGCAGAAGATACACGGTGTAATAGCTGCCGGGGAGGTTGGCGACCAGGCTCCACAGGAAGATGACCAGCGTGGAGCGCAGGTAGGCCGGATGGCGCCAGGGCTCCCTGAGAAGGCCGGACAGCCTGATTTTCTGGGGCAGCTTGCGCTGCGGCAATTCCTTGATCCGGATGAGCGTCGTGAAGTCAAAGGCCGCGATGACAACGCAGGCGATCCTCAGCGCCGTCAGCCCCCACAGCTCGCTCCCGTTCGCCTTGAACAGGTCGACGATCCCGGAGCCCAGCAGGTTGAAGACGGCGACGAAAATCCCGTTGAGCAGCGTGACCAGCGAAAAGAACTGGACGCGGACAGACGGCGGGATGTGGGCGATGTGCCAGACGGAAAATCCCGGCCCGATGACAGCGCCCAGCGCGTTGACCAGGAAGACGGAGATGCCCAGCAGGAGAAGCCGCGTCTGCATTGCCGCGGGCAGGAAGGGGATCATCCCGGTGAAGACGATGGTGAGCAGGTGGATCGACATGCGAAGAGCGATCAGCATGGGCTTCCGCCTGTGGAAGCGCTCCAGGATGTAGGGCGTGAACAGCTGCAGCAGATTGGCGCCGAAGGTGAGCATGGTCATCAGGCCCACGAAGGCGTCGTCCGCCTGCAGCACGATGAGCAGGCCGGTGAAGAAATTGCCGCCGGTCAGGTTGGCGATGACGTTGATGGCGACGTTGTGCATCAGAATCGCCTGCCGGGACTGGTTGCTCTCCTCGTCGCCCTGCACGAACCATCCCGAATGGATGAATCTGCCGGCGCGGGCCAGCACGGCCTTCTGCCCCTCGTGCCTCTTGTTCTGCATCATCACCCTCAAAGAAAGAATGAAAGGGAACGCCCCTGAAGCGGCGCACCCTATTCTATATCAGGCCGCGGAAATATCAAACTGCCCGGGAGAATTATTTCCGGACCCATTCAGATGCCCTGACCGGCTGCCGGTTCGTTCAGCCAAGCCAGCCCAGGCCTGACAGGGCAAGCACCCATAGGAACACCGTGGCCATGGACAATACCGTCGTGACGGCCACGATCTGCCCGGCCAGGACGCCGTCGGCCTGCATCTCCTTTGCCATGACATAGCTGGAGACCGCCGTGGGCACCGCGCTGAGCGCCATGGCCGTTGTGACGGCGACAGGGCCGAAACCCAGCGCCTTGACCGTCAGCACGTACAGCGCCGGCGCGATCAGCAGCCTGGCCACGCTGACGACTGCCAGTTCCCTCTTGTAGAGCAGGGTGTCTGAAAAGCGCAGCCCGGCGCCCAGCAGGACCAGCGCGAGCGGGGTGACCAGGCCGGCGATGTCCGCGACCACGCGCTCCAGGAAGCCGGGCAGGTGCAGGCCCGCCGCTTTGGCCGCAAGGCCTGCCAGCGCCCCGAGGATGATGGGATTGCGGACGATGCCCAGCAGCAGGGACCCCGCGCGCAGCTTCCCGCCGCGCAGGACTTCCAGGATGATGATGCAGATGACGTTGTAAAACGGCACGATGGTGGCGATGCTCAGCGACGCCAGGCCCGTCTTCTCCGAGCCGCTGATGGCCGCGACGACCGGCAGCGCAAACAGGATGGCGTTCCCGCGTAGGATGCCCTGCAGCATGCTGCCCAGCACGGGTTTTTGCTTGAAGTACCGGGGCAGGATCAGGAGGGCCGTCCCGGTGACGGCCAGTGTCAGCAGCGCCATGATGACCAGGAAATCCAGGTCCATTGCTTCGTTCAGGTCGGCCCTGTAGATGCTGTTGAACATGACCAGGGGAAAGCAATAGGCGAAGATGATGCGGTTCATCTCCGCCTGCGTGAGTTCGGACAGGCGCTTCAGCCGGTTGAGCAGCACGCCTGAGAGCATATAGGCCAGGATGGGGAAAACCGCCGAGATCGCCAGCATAAAGTCCATGTTCCGTTCTTCTTTCTACCGCGTGCTATGCCTTGCCCTTGTGGCCCAGCCCCCTGCGCACGGCATCCGCGACGGTCTCCTTCAGGCCGGTCAATTGGTCGTAAGCTGAAGCGAAGAGGAAGTCGCCGTACTGCGCGTCGCAGGCGATGTCCTCTCTGCGCTTGCGCACCATCAGGGTCAGCCTGACCTTGTCGCCGATGGCGTCGCCGTCCTGCCGGCTGGTATAAAGGATGTAGTGGGTCTCGGTGACTCCCTTCGCCTCTTCGTCGGCTTCGCTTTCCAGGACCGCGCCCAGGACTTTCCGGGATAGCAATTTGTAGTCAGAGGGCAGCAGGAAGCTCACCCCGTATTCGTCCCTGGCGCTGAAGGCGAAATCCAGGCCGTCCTCCAGTTCGTCTAGCTGGTACCAGATGGTCCTTCGCCGGTCGTTTTCCCCGTAGGTGTGGGTTTCGTCAAACAGTTTTCTCATGCTGCCTCCGTTTCTTCCCTTGGTTCTGCCGGCTGTATCCGCAACAACAGCGGCGTTTCCATGCCCGGCTGCCGGAACCGGGTTCCCCGCGCCCATTGTACCATCAAACGTTCGCCGTCCGTATGCCTTTGCGCGATTTTCCCTTGACGGAAAGGCCCTTCCGGGGCATAAGATATACCTGAAATCCGGGAAAGCGGGTGGTTTCATTGGAAATCGAAACCGGGAGGCTGATCCTGCGCAGGCCGGCCAGGCGGGATTTTGACCGTTTCTGGGCGATGCTCAACGACCCCGTCGCCAAAGAGTTTACCGGCGGCGTCACAAAAATGGGGTATCAGGAGCGCCTCGCCTTGTTCCTGGAGGAATGCGCCGAGGAGTTCTCCCCGCGGGGCGCCGAGTTCGCGGTGGCGGAGAAAGCGAGCGGGGAATACCTCGGATATTGCGGCTTCAGGGCTTTGGAGGAACTGGGCGGCAATGAGTTCCTCTTCGGCTACTGCCGGGACAGCTGGGGAAAGGGCTACGCGACCGAAGCCGCGGGGGCGGCGCTCCGTTTCCTGTTTTCGGCTTATCCGCACGACGCCTATATCG
This sequence comes from uncultured Christensenella sp., assembly GCA_964544245.1. Lineage (GTDB taxonomy): Bacteria > Bacillota > Clostridia > Christensenellales > Aristaeellaceae > UBA6115. The sequence continues at coordinate 9,616 of CAZJCB010000007.1, read as the reverse complement.
CGACCGTGCTCCCAGGGAACATGGCTTCCAGGCGTGTCCTGCAGAAGGCGGGCTTTGTCCCTGCCGGCAGTACGGAGGGCCCCGCGGGCGAAACCCTCGAAAAATACCTGCTCACAAGGGACGTTTTCCATCAGGTAAACGGATAAATGGAACGCCTGGCTGTCCATCAGCGGCACGCACTGCCGCACCGGTCCTCAGCGCTTCACTGGAGAGGGTTGCCGCTTTTTCAGTTGCACCCACAGCACCGACAGGAAGACGGTCAGCACCGCGGCAGCCTGAAGCGGGCTGAAGGAGCGGCCGAAAAAGAGCAGGTCCAGCAGCGCGATCTCAATCAGCATCAGGTTGTTGATGCTGCTGCTCTGGAAAGCGGACAGGACACTCTGGCTCTTCGTCCACAGGAAGAAGCCCAGCGCGCCGCTGATACCGCTCAGATAGACCAGGATGAGCAGCAGTCGGCCGGTGAGGACGGGCGCCCCCTCCAGCGCGAGGCCGAAGGCCAGCAGCACGATGGAGCCGAAAAACATCGGCCTTGCCGCGAGCAGCCTGGGCTCAACGGGGGTGTTCCTGAGCATGGAGCGGTTCATCGTCAGGTTCAACGCGTACCCGACGGAGGAGAGCGCCATGAACAACAGGCCGGGGGCGGAAAAGCCGGACGCGTCAAAGGGGATATAGTACAGGGTGATCCCCAGGATCATCATCAACATGCCCGCCAGGTCGCGCCAGCCCTGGTTTTCCCGCAAGGAGGCCCTGTCGGCCAGCATCACGCAAAGGGTGTTGCCCATGCTCAGGAACATCGAGGACTGGGTTGGGGTCAGGTAGGATTGCCCAACATACTGCAGGCCCTGCGCCGCGGCATAGCCCAGCAGGCCCAGCAGGACGGCCGCCTTGAACGGCGGCGCCCTTTTCACGCCCCCCTTTTTGCCGATATCCGGCAGGGACAGCAGGGCGGACGCCAGCAGGTACCTGAGCCCCGAGAGGGTCAGCGGCCCGATGCCGCCCTGAAAGGCCAGTTTGTTGAGGATATAGGAACCGGACCACAGGACAGTGGTCAGCACGGCCATCAGGAGGGCTTTCCTTTTCATAAATCCCCCGGTTCTAGTTTTCTGAGGATTTTATATCAGGGATGAATCATTCGGCCTTGCCGCCGTGCTGCGACAGCCATTCCAGGACGATGCGGACAAACTCCTCCGGATGGGTCTCCATGGGGCAGTGCGCAGCGCTTTCTATGGTGGCAATAACAGCATCCGGACGGATGCCCAGCAGTTTTTCCGTGCTGCTGAACGGCACCCAGGTGTCCCCGCTGCCCCACACCGCCAGGATGGGCGTAGCGATCCCCTTGAGCAGGCCGGCGTCCTCGTTCCTGGCCGTCCGGACCAGGCCCGCAAAGGCCCTGGCGGTGCCGGGCAGGGTGAGCGGCGTGAGGTAACCCTTGACCTCTTCGGGGCTTGGGGGCCTTCCGTAGGCAGAGGTGAGGAACCGCCCGATGCTGCGCTCGTTGAGCAGGAAGCGCTCCATGACGACCTGCAGCCAGCGGACCGCGGGCGGCAGGGCGGTGAAACCGCCGCCCCCCGGGGAATCAAACAACGCCGCGTCGATGAAAATGAGGCTTTTTGCCCGGCTTTCATCCCGCAGCGCCATGGCCGCGATGGTCCCCCCGCCCATGCTGTGCCCGGCCAGGTGCCAGGGCTCGGCAGCCAGGCTGCTGTCCAAACCCTGGTCAATGACGCTCAGGAGGTCCCATACATCCTCAGCCCGGTTCGCCTGGTTGTGGTCATAGCCGGGATCCCTGCCGCTGTAGCCAAAGCCGGGCAGGTCGGCGGCCGCCACAAGATAGCCTTCCCCGGCGATCATCGGAGCAGCTGCCTCAAAGGAGAAGGTCGAGCCGCCCAGGCCATGCAGGAGCAGCACCTTCCCTTTCGCCGTCTCCCCGGCGGGCGGAAAAATCCGGTAATGGAACGGCGTCCCGTTGACCGTTTCCCAGGCGCTGTTGCCATAGGGCGGCGGGCCCTCCATCGGCGAAGCCTGGGAAAGCGGGACCAGGTAGGGGAGGACGCCCAGCGTGAGCAGCACGGACAGGAGAACGATGGCAATGGTCTTGAGTATCCTCCCCGGATGTTTCCTCATCTTCAACACCTCGTAAAACATAGAAGCGGTTCGGGGCAGATGCGCAGACTATACTACGAAAACCACCAAACTGAAACAACGGCCTGCCGTTGACATCTGGATTTGTCAGGGCATATGCTGGGGAAAAGGAGGGCAGAGCCATGAACGACGTTTTTCAAAAGGCGCAGGCCTTCATCCACCGCAACGCGAGGCCGCTGGACCTCGCCCGCTGGCAGTACCATTTTGAGCAGGGCGGCCGGGAAGCTGTCCTGGACGCGCTGGCCAATTACCAGAACGGGGACGGCGGCTTCGGGCACGCCCTGGAGGCGGACGCCTGGAACCCGAATTCCTCGCCCATCCAGACCTGGGCCGCGACTGAAATCCTCAGGGAGATCGGGTTTTCCGACAGCCGCCACCCCCTCGTGCGGGGCATCCTGCGCTACCTGGGTAGCGGGGAGAGCTTCCAGGGGCATTTCTGGCTGAACACCATCCCGAGCAACAACGATTATCCCCACGCGCCCTGGTGGGAAACCGGCAGCGAGAGCACCAGCCACCACAACTACAACCCGACCGCCTGCCTGGCGGGCTTTATTCTCCGACACGCTGAACGAGAGAGTGAATTATTCGCGCTAGGCAGAAGGGTCGCCAGGGAAGCGTTTGACGCCTTCCTGTCCGGCGGCCTGCTGGGGGACATGCACACCGCGCTGTGTTATGTCCGCCTGCTGCAGTACGTGCAGGAGGCGTGTGTTTCGGATGTTTTCGATTTGGCTGCCCTCCGGGAGCGGCTGAAGGAGCAGGTCCGGCACAGCGTTACGCGCGACACCTCCACCTGGGGCGTTTCCTACGTCTGCAAGCCCTCGCAGTTTTTCAACACCAGGGACAGCGTGTTCTATGAAAGCAACCGGGAAGCAGCGGAGTTTGAATGCGGGCACATTTTGGAGACGCAGCTCGGGGACGGCTCCTGGCCCATCCCCTGGGGCTGGGCCGGCTACCCGGAAGCGTGGGCACTGAGCCGGAACTGGTGGGCATCCGATATCGTCATCAAAAACATGCGCTATCTGAAGGGGTTTGGAAAACTCGGTTTGTGACAACCGGATCACGACAGCGCCCCTGATGATTGATCAGGGATTCGGGGTCTGGGGGACGGAGCACTCCCAGGCTCCTGTTTTTCAGGTTTCAGTACCGGCGTTGTTTTCCCTGAGGAACTCATCCACGCCTTCCAGTTCAACCTCGTCCCCTTCTGTCCCCTCAAACACCACATTGACCAGGTTCAGGGAGCGGACGTTTTGCGCGATGACGCCGCGCTTCGCGCAGGGGGCGACGGCGTCCGCCATGGCAGGGGGCCCGGGAACCGCGTCTCCGGCGAACGTGAAACGGGTGTTGACGACATCGACCTGTTCGATCTTGCTTTCGGGCAGGCCCAGCAGGAACGCCGCCGCCTGCCGGCAGCCGCTTGCCTCCACGTCCCTGAAGCGGATGCTGCCGATGGACGGGGTGCGAAGGTCCACAGGCAAAGGTTCCCGGCTCTGGACGTATTCCGAATGCCCGTCCGGGTCGCAGAAATAGAAGCTGTTGACGACCAGCGGCGTGCCGACGTTTTCCATCCGGACCCGCTCAAAGGAGACGCTGTCAATGCGCCCTTCCCTGCCGCGCCCGCGACGGGTCTTGACGCGCAGCCCGCGGTCGGTGTTCTGCATCAGGCAGTCGTGCACCCGCACATCCCAGACACCGCCGGCCGTCTCGCTGCCGATGGTGACGCCTCCGTGCCCCTTTTCCATCAGGCAGTGCATGATTTCGATCCGCTCACAGGGCGTCTTGTACCTGCTGCCCATGTACAGTTTGCCGGATTTGAGCGCGACGCAGTCGTCGCCCACGGAGAACCGCATCCCCGCGGCCAGCACGCCGCTGCAGCTCTCCGGGTTCATCCCGTCCGTGTTGGGGCTGCCTTCCGGCGCTTCCACGCTGAGGTTGAGGAACCGCAGGTCCCGTGAGAAATAGGGATGCAGGTTCCAGGCGGGGCTGTTCATAAAGGTGAGCCCCTGGACGGTGACGTTCCGGCAGCGGTTGAGGAACAGCATCCGCCCCCGCCAGGCGCCGCCCTTCATCGCCTTGGGCGTTTCCCACCACCCGGCCAGACGCGCCTGGCCGTCCAGCACCCCTTTTCCAATGATTTCCACGTCTTCTATCCCGATGCCGTTGAGCAGGGCGGCATGCATGTCCAGCGGGTTGCCTTCCCAGGTGCCCAGGTTAAATTCCCCTTCCTCGTCCCAGCTCTGCAGCATCCCGGGCAGGACGGGGCTCCTGCTGGCGTCCGTCTGCAGCAGGAGAAAGGCGCCCTTTTGGATCTCCAGCCGCAGGCCGCCCTTCAGGAACAGCGGGGAAACGAGGTAGCGCCCCCTGGGGATGAGCACCCTGCTCTCCTCCGGGCAAGTGAGGATGGCGGCCTGGATGGCAGGCGTGTCGTCGTGCAGGCCGTCGCCTTTCGCCCCAAAGGCGCGCACGTTCAGGGTGAACCTTTCCCGCCTTGTCCGGAAAGACAACGAAACCATCCCTTCGCCCCCGGAGAAGGCTTCCAGCCGGTATTCCGTATCCGGCAGCAGGCCGAACAGCGAATGGACCGCCGTTGTGGCCCTGCCCCAGGGTTCCCCGTTCAGGCGAAGGTCATAGGGTATTTTCGTGTGGTACAGCCCGCCGTCCCGGAACAGCACGCAGGCGCTGCGCGCGGATAGCCATAAAAGCGCTGTGTCCATATCAGCCCTTGAGGGAGCCGGCGGAGATGCCTTCGACAAAGCGGCGCTGGGCCAGGAAGAACACCGCCAGGGAGGGGATGATGGAGATCAGGGACACCGCCAGCACGCGGTTCCAGGCGAAGCCGGTGTCCGCGTCCATGGACAGCTTCACGTAGATGGTGGCGGGGTAGCGCGCGGGCGTGTTCACGTATAGCAGCGGGCCCATAAAGTCGTTGCTGGACCACATGAACTGGAACAGCGCCACGGAAATCAGCGCGGGGGACAGCATCGGCACGATGATTTTGGTCAGCGTCTGGAAGGAGTTGCAGCCGTCGATCGTCGCCGCCTCGTCCAATTCGCGGGGGATGCTGCGCAGGAACTGGATGAGCAGGAAGACGAAGTAGCTTTCCGACGCGAACAGGGCGGGCAGGATGAGCGGCAGGTACACGGGGGAATCCACCCAGCCCAGCCGGGTGTACATCAGGAACTGCGGCACGTTGAGCACCACCTGCGGCAGGAAGAGCGTGCTCATCAGCACCGCGAAAAGGAACCTGCTGCTCCTGAACCGGAAACGCGCGAAGCCGTAGGCAGTCACGGTGCTGGAGAGCAGGGTGAACAGCACCCTGGGGAGGACGATGGTATAGGTGTTGCGCATCGCCTTCCACAGGTTGATGTCGCCGCCGTAGCTCTTGACCGCGTTGACGTAGCCGTCCAGCGTCGGGGCGCGCGGGATGATGTGGATGCCGCTGAAGATCTCGTTGTTGGACTTGAACGTGCTGCCCACCATCCACAGCAGGGGATAGACCATGACGATGCCCACCGCGGTGAGGAGCACATAGCGCAGCAGGGCCGAGAAGCGCAGCCGCGGCTTTTTGGGGCTGTAAACCAAAGCGGCGTTGCCCATGTCAGCCCTCCCCCCGGTGGGTCTGGTCCGGGTAGTAGACCCAGCGTTTCTGGCTCCAGAAGGCGACCAGGGTCAGCGCCATGACGATGAGGAACATCACCCAGGCCAGGGCGTTGGACAGGCCCATCTTGTAGTTCTTGATGCCCTGGTCATAGATGATCATGGACACCAGCCGGGTGGAATTGAGAGGGCCGCCGTTGGTGATGATGTAGGGGCCGTTGAACTCCTGGAACGCCTGCACGGTCTGCGTGACCAGGTTGTAGAAGATGACGGGGGTGATGAGGGGGACGGTGATGCTGAAAAACTGCCGCCATTTCCCGGCCCCGTCGATGGTGGAGGCCTCGTACAGGTCTTCCGGCACCCCCTTGAGGGCCGCCAGGAAGATGACCATCGCGGACCCGAACTGCCACACGCGCAGCAGCGATATGATGAACAGCGCGAAATCCGGGTCGGCCAGCCAGCTGGGACCGCTGATGCCCAGCAGGCTCAGCATGGCGTTGACCAGGCCGTCGTTTCGGAACAGCGCGCGCCAGAGCACCGCGATGGCGACCGAACCGCCCAGGATGGAGGGCACGTAGTAGGCTGTCCGGAAGAGCGCGACGCCCTTGATGCGGAAATTGAGGATGTAGGCGATGAACAGCGCCGCGACCAGCTTCATCGGCACCGTCGTCAGCGCGAAGGTGAAGGTGACGCCCAGCGCCTTCATGGTGGACCGGGTGGTGAAGACGCTGGCATAGTTGAAGAACCCTGCTTTGCTGATGCCGTTGAACAGGTGCATGTCGGTAAAACTGTAGTACAGCGAGGAGGCGAAGGGGTACAGCTTGAAAAAAAGGAAACCGAGCAGCCAGGGCAGGACGTACAGGAACCCGGCGCGCCCGGCATTCAGGCGCCCGGCGCCCCTGGGCCTCAGGTCCGCCCGCGCCGCCAGGGCCGCTTTTCCCAGGCCGGATGATCTGCTCAATCCGCTTCCCTCCTTTATACCCTGTCCTGCATCAGGGCCTCGGCATAGGCCATCATCATCGGCCCTACGCCCTTGGGGTCGTCCGCCACGACGGGTTCGGACAGGTAATAGGCCACGGAGCCGTCCCGCTGGCCCTGCCCGCCAAGCCCCGCGGCCAGGCAGATGTCCCCCAGTTGAATCCCCCTTGGCCCCTGTGCCAGTTTCCCGGAGATCAGCGCGTCAAACACCGCGCGACCGACGGGGGCGTATTTCTCAGGGTGCAGGACGCCGATGCGGGCGCCTTTCATGAGGACATAGGAAACCATCGCGCTGCCGGAGGTCTCCGAATAATTGCCGGGCAGGCCCGCCTGGTCGATCAGCTGGCAGAAAAGGCCCTCCTCATTACGGTAAGGCAGCAGGCCGCGGACCGCTTCCTTGAACTGCTCCTGCAGGCGGCGCCTGTGTTCATACAGCTGCCCATCAATCAGTTCCAGGCAGTCCGCCATCGCCATCAGGTACCAGCCCATGCTCCTCAGCCAGAAATTGGGGGAGCAGCCGCTCACCCTGTCGGCCCAGGGCTGCTCCCGGCGCTCGTCGTAGCCGTGAAAAGACAGCTTCTTCCGCTGGTCAAACAGGCAGAGCCGCGCGTTGTCAAACTGCAGCAGGATGTCCTCCACCCGGGCCTTCCCGCCCAGGCGCATCTCGTATTCCGTGTAGAAGGGCAGCGCCATGTACAGGCCGTCCAGCCAGATCTGCTAGGGGTAGATCTCATTGTGCCAGAGGCTGCCGTTCACACACCGCGGGTGCTCCAGCAGCCGCCGCATAACATATTCTATGGCCCTGCGCCACCTGGGCGACCCGTCGGTATCCAGCGCGAAGAACAGCGCCCTGCCGCTTAAGATGCTGTCGATGTTGTACTGCGCCGTCTCGTAATTCGTGATCCTGCCGTCCGATGAGACCACCTGATTAAGATAATCCATCACGAAGTCGCGGTACAGGGCTTCCCCCGTCGCTTCGTACAGGCAGACGCAGCCCCTGAGGACACAGCCGTCCTCATAGTTCCAGTAGTCTTTGTAGGGGGTGTATCCGGACAGATAGTCCCGGATATAGGAGTTGGGTTCCATCATTCCCTCAAAAAGTCGCAGGCCGCCGCCGGAACCCGGTGGCGGCCTGCCGGTGCGTATCGCTCAGTTGCCCAAGACGCCGGAAATGCCCTCGATGAGCATGTCGGCGGCGCCCTGCGCGTCCACTTCCTTGTAGCTCAGGTTGGCCATCACCTGCGAATAGACGCCGGTTTCCGTGGCCTTGAGCTCGTTGCTTTCAAACATGGGGTCCAGGTTGAACCTCACCCAGGAGAGCACCTTGCTGTTGGCTTCCGCGACCATTGGGTCCAGCAGGCTGTTGTCCAGGCAGTACTGGTACGCTTTCTTGGACAGCGGGATGCCGCGCTCGGATTTCATCAGCGCGATACCCCCCTCCTCGTTGAGCAGGAAGTTGATCAGTTTGGCGGCGGCTTCCTTGTCCTTTGCCGTCTCGGAAATCGCGAAGGCCATGGACACCTTGGCGTAGCCGCCCTGGAATTCCCCGAAATCCTTGAAATACTCGCCCACGACCAGTTCCTGGCCTTCGCTGAGGGCGGACTTGAACTTGCTGGCGGAGGAATCCCACTCAAAGATGCCGGCATAATGCCCGTCCATCCAGTTGTTGTTCTTGTCCAGGGAATCGGCGCCGTCGCCGGCCAGTTTCTCCAGCGTGGGGGTGACGTGCGCGTCCTCCAGGCCCTGGATGAACTCCAGCCCCTTGACGATCTCCTCCTTGGAGTAGTTCAGCTTTCCGTCAACGACCCAGTCCTTGCCGTAGACGCTCTCAAGGTAGTACACCATGAGGATCATCCGGTCGTAGGCGCCCAGGCTGATGGGGTAGTAGTCCTCGCCGAGCTTTTCCTTGAACACCTGGCCCGCCGCGAGCAGTTCCGCGTGGGAGGCCGGCGTCGCCAGGCCGGCGTGCTCGAAGGTCGTCTTGTTCCAGTAGAAGATGCGGCCTGTCATGGATACGGGCAGGCCCTGCAGCTTGCCGGCCACCGTGCAGGCGTCCAGGCCGGTCTGCTCAAACTGGGCCAGGTCGATGATGCCGCCGAACGCGTTGAGGTCGGCGAACTTGCTGCCGTCAGAGCTGAACGCGGTGATCCAGTTCCAGTTGATCTGGTTGACGTCCGGGGCGGAATTGGACGCGAAACGCTGCCCCATCTTGTCTTCCCAGCCGCTCCAGGCGGAGTACTCGTTGGACACCTTGATGTCCGGGTTGGCCAGCATGAAGGCGTCCACGGCCTTCATCGTCGCGTCGTGGCGGGAGTCTCCGCCCCACCAGGAGAAGCTCAGCTCGCTTTGTGCCAGCGCGGCACCGGTGGACAGCAGCATGACCAGCGCCAGGAACGTCGAAAGAAATTTCCTCATCAGTTTCCCTCCTCATATTCCGTTGTTTTTAAGCGGCAAACGCCGCCAAGAGACAGTTCAGGCAATGCAGCGCACGGTTCTACGAAACCTGTCATAAATATAGCAAAATATTCCGGATTGTCAAGCATCCATGGCTTGAGGCTGACGCAGCCCTCATCAACCATCACTTCTGTACAAATTTGTGATGCATTGCACGGTACCGGTTTCGCTCCCTTCTTGCCATCCTGGCAGGCCGATGCCATAATCACATCACCACCGCAGGAGGGAGAACGGGATGCAATACGCGAGGCTGGAAGCGGACGGACAGCGCGGGCTTTACGCGGCTGAGGGGCAGCGTTATTACCCGGTCAGGGACGGCCAGGGGAGGCCGGTCGACCTTTTGGAGGCGATGGCCGCCGGCAGTCAGTTGGAAGCATGGGCTGAGCGCGCCCTGAGGGACCGGCCCGCCGAAGGATACAGGTACCTGCCCGCGGCGCCCAAAGGCGTC
>CAZJCB010000006.1:0-26849 GCA_964544245.1 uncultured Christensenella sp. | reverse complement strand
GCGCTTCTGAAAGCCGTAAATTTCGCTTGCCTCAACAGGGAAATGCGTATATAATACTTAATTGGCACATCCTTGCGCCATGCAAGACGTGGCGCCATATGTCCATGAGGAGGTGAAAGGTATGGATTACGAACTGCTCTACATCATTGACACAACCATGGAGGAAGAGCCCCGGGCAGAACTGATCGCGCGTTTCAATACACTGATCAGCCAGCACGAAGGCAAGGTAGAAAAGGTCGAGGAATGGGGAAAGCGCCGTCTGGCTTACCTGGTGGATGACAAGCCTGAAGGTTACTATGTCCTGGTCAATTTCTCAGCCCCCGCCACATTCCCCAAGGAACTGGAGCGCGTGCTGGAGATCGATGACAACGTGATGCGCTATCTCATCACGCGCGTCGAACACAAGCGCTCCAACGTCAAACCGCAGGCTCAGCGCGCCCCAATACAGCCGCAGAACGCCGAAGTTCCCGAACCAGGCGTGGAAACCTTGAATAATAAGGCAGAGGAGTAAGGGAGGTTGAGATGAACAAACTTTTTATCATCGGCAACCTGACACGGGACCCTGAACTGCGCAGCACCCAGGCCGGAATCCCGGTTTGCACGTTTTCCGTGGCCGTCAACAGGCGGCAGCGGCAGGGCGCTGAAGCCGGACAGCCAGAGGCGGATTTCTTCCGGGTAACCACCTGGCGGCAACTGGCTGAGAACTGCAACCGTTTCCTGGCCAAAGGGCGCAAAGTAGGCGTTGTTGGAACCCTGACGTTGCAGAATTATACAGGCAACGACGGGCAACCGCGCTCCAGCCTGGAAGTCCAGGCAGACGAGGTTGAATTCCTCTCGCCGCGCGGCGAAGGCGGCAGCGACAGCAAGCCAAGCACTCCCGCGCAAACCGGAGACAGCAACAGCGGCTTTGTCAGGGTCGACGACGACGACCTGCCGTTCTGACCAATTGATTTGAGGAGACGAAAAGATGTCTGAGGATAGAGGAGCCGATAGAAAACAACGCCCGCGCGGCAGGCGTCCACGCAAAAAGGTCTGCGATTTTTGCGCGAACAAGATCGTATACATCGACTATAAAGATGTCAACAGGCTGCGCCGCTACATCAATGAGCGCGGCAAGATTTCCCCCAGAAGGATGATGGGAACCTGTGCCAAACACCAGCGCCAGCTGTCAGAGGCCATCAAGCGCGCGCGTGCCATCGCGCTGATGCCTTATTCAGCGGACTGATTCAGGCATTGAATTGAAGACCGGCCCAGAAAGGCCGGTTTTTTCTGTGAAAACAACGATAACAGTCAGTTTCTCAGCAACTGCTTGCTCAAATCATTCGCGGCTGCTTTGACCGGCGGGGCGGTCTGTATAAGGCTTTCAATCTTCGCGCATCCGTGCATCACGGTGGAGTGATCCCGGCCTCCCAGCATCTCCCCTATCTTTGGTAAACTGTCCTCGGTGATTTTACGGGAAAGGTACATGATCATCTGCCGGGGAACGGTGATACTGCGGCTGCGGCGAGGCCCCTTCAATTCATCGATGCTGACGCTGTAATAAGCTGAAACCGCCTGCATGACATCATCGCAGCTGACGCTGCGTGGCTGGTGGTCCGAGATGATTTCCTTAAGCGCTTCCCGTGCCAGTTCCAGGCTGATGAGCTTGCCGGAAAGGGAGGAAAACGCTGCCAGCCTGGTCAGACTGCCCTCAAGTTCCCTGATGTTGCTGTCGACGTTCTGGGCAATCATCTGGATCACTTCTTCAGGCACTCCGAGGTTTTCCTCGTTGGCTTTGGAGCGCAGGATTGCGCAGCGCGTATCCATATCCGGGCGCTGAATGTCCGCAATCAACCCTGAAAGGAAACGGCTGCGCAGCCTTTCTTCCAGATGGGCGATTTCTTTGGGCGGACGGTCTGAGGAGATCACAATCTGCTTGCCGGCATTGAACAGGGCGTTGAACGTGTGAAAGAATTCTTCCTGTGTGGAGTCCCGGCCTGCGATGAACTGGATGTCGTCGATCAGCAAGACGTCAACGCTGCGGTATTTTTCCCGGAATTGCACGTTGCGGTTGGTCTGGATGGCGGAAACCAATTCTATGGTGAAAGTCTCGCTGGTCACATATTCAAGCCGGGTTTCAGGTCTTTGCTGCAGAATGTAATGACCGATCGCATGCATCAGATGGGTTTTCCCCAGGCCGACCCCCCCATAGATGAACAAGGGGTTATACGCATCGGCCGGGGCTTCCGCCACCGCGAGCGACGCGGCGTGCGCGAAGCGGTTTCCGGATCCTACGACAAAAGACTCGAAGGTGTATCGGTTGTTGAGCTTGGGCATGGGTTTCCTCAGGACGGTTGAGCCGTTCTGGTATTCCGTTGCCTGCCTGGGCGTCAGGATGCTCAGCCGGAGGTCCCTGCCGGACGCCTGTTTGAGGGCGGAAGAAATCAGCCCGGAATAGCGCGGCACAACAAACTGATGATAGAAATCAGTTTCTGCTTTGACAAAATACTGATCTCCGCTGATGTCCAGCGGGCGAAGCGCCCTCTCGATCCATGTGGAGTACGTCACGTCAGACATCTCTGCATGCATGAGCTGACAGGCTCTTTGCCAAACCGATTGGTAATCCAAAACACGTCTCCCCGGTAGTGATTTATGCATTACGTATACACAGCGTGAGGCGAAAACAAAAACATTGCCTTTAGGTTCCAAAAGGAACTGTGGATAAACTCGTGTGGATAAGTCAATCGCCTGCAGCTGTCCACGCCGGTCATTCTACCATGACCAAGCGCCGGAATCAAATTAAGCTTCACCGGTTCACTCTGCATGAGCACCTGATTGTTGACAAGTCCGGACTCTATCCCTTGTGGTCTGTACACCGGTAAACCCAAGCCTTGGTCTCGGGTCAGTATAATTATTCATTCGCTCTGCATTTGTTTCGCGAGTGTTTACTTTTTACGCCAGATATTAATTTATTGTCACAAACCTGTCATTGTGCTTTCAATCTTCTCATAATCAGGGCGGGCGCTTTCATTTTATCCCCGGAGGGTCTATACTCGCAGGCAATCATTGGATTGTATGGGAGGACGACGATATGGCGGCTGCTGAAAAGACCCGTTTCACTAAAAAAGAACGAAGCTGGATTTTGTATGACTGGGCTAACTCAGTATACGCAACCAACATCATGGCCGCAATCTTCCCGACAATTTTCGTGTCCTTTGCCGGAAACCGTGGCGACGTCTGGTGGGGATATGGAACCAGCGCCGCGACGCTGGTCATCGCGGTCCTGGCCCCCTTTCTGGGCTCCATCGCGGATTACAGGGGGATGAAAAAGAAGCTGTTCACCGCCTTTATGCTCCTTGGCGTCATCAGCACCGCCCTGATCGCGCTGACCGGCGACTGGCGCGTGATGCTGATCGGATATATCGTATCAAAAATTGGTTTTTCAGGTTCCAACCTGTTTTATGACAGCTTCCTGACAGACGTGACGACCAATGAGCGGATGGACAAGGTCTCCTCATGGGGCTACGCCATGGGCTACATCGGCGGCAGCACCATTCCTTTCATCCTGTCCATTGTCATGCTGATGACACTGGGGTATTCCAGCCCGGTTGCCCAGAAATTCTCCATTCTGATCACCTCCGCCTGGTGGCTTGTGTTCTCCATTCCCTTCTTGAAAAACGTTGAGCAGGAGCACTATATTGAACGTCCGGACCGCATATCGCTGAGAGAAGCGTTTGCCAATGTGCGTGGCACAGCGCGCGGCATCGCTCAGCAACGCGGGCTTCTCCTCTTCATCCTGGCCTACTTCTTCTACATCGACGGGGTCGGGACCGTCATCAGCATCTCTACGGCATATGGCACCGCGCTCGGGCTGGGGGCAACCGGCATGATCCTGGCCTTGTTGGTCACCCAGGTAGTCGCAATGCCGAGTTCCATCCTTTTCGCCAGGCTTGCCAAGGTGATTTCAACTCGCAGGGCGCTGCTGATCGCAATATCGGTCTATATGTTTATCTGCCTGGTCGGTTTCTTCATGGGATTCACCCTGGAGCCGCACCAGGCAGCCTATCAGGAAGCGTATGCGGCAGAACGGGCAGAACTTGAGCGTGAATTCACCGCTTATCCTTTTGAGGAACCCGAAAGCGCGCGCTCCGCTCTGAACGCATACCTGGACAGCGCAGAAAAAGCCGCCGCGGGCCGGGACCCTGCCGGGATTGAGCAGCTTGAGCTGCAGGTCAGGAGCAGCACTGAAAAAGACGCCGCGCTGGCACTGGAATTCAGCCAGCTTATGGCATCAAGGCTGAAAACGTTCCAGGCGGACAGCCAGGAAGAAATCAGCAGATATATGGACGCCATCAGTTTCTCAACCAAACTGTTCTGGGCGATGGCAGTGCTGGTCGGCACAATGCAGGGCGGCATCCAGGCGGTCAGCCGCAGTTATTTCGGGAAACTGGTGCCCAAAAAGCGTTCAAACGAGTACTTTGGTTTCTTCGATATCTTCGGAAAGTTCGCCACCGTGGTCGGCCCTTTCCTCTATGCGCTGGTGGGCGGACTGACGGGCCGCTCTTCGTTCGGCGCGCTTTGTCTGCTTCTCCTGTTCCTGGCCGGGTTTATCATCCTTCTCCTGGCAAAAAAACCACTGGAAGAACTGGAAGCTTCGCGGGCGGAACATATGCTTTCAGAGGCTGACGCATAAGGCATAAAGCGCACCGGCTCATGAACTGCCAGTCCATCCAAAATACAGGACACGCGCCTTATGGGGCGCGTGTCTTTGTCGGCTTGTTACTTCAGTCTGAGGGGATTACTCGACCAGGCTGAACTGGTCCTTGCTGGCGCCGCAGAGCGGGCACTCGAAATCCTCAGGCAGGTCTTCCCATTTGGTGCCTGCAGCGATGCCGGCATCAGCGTCGCCTTCAGCCTCGTCATAGATATAGCCGCAGACATCACATACATACTTCTTCATTCCAGGGTTCTCCTTTTCTTATGCTTCAGCCTTCCAGAGGCCGTGCAGGTTGCAGTATTCCCAGGCTGCCTTGACCTTGTCGCCCGGTACGATGGCAAAAACGGCTTCAGGCTGCTCGCCGGGCTTCAGCGTCCTGCGCTGATAACCGTTCTCCGTTTCAAGGACGATAAAGGCGATGTAGTGCTTCTCCTCCATTGGATGGGCGACTGACCCAACCTTGACTGTTACCAGATTTCCTTCAGTGTGAATGACAGGAACATGTTTTTCCCTGGATGCGTCGACCGTTCCGGGAACCAATTCCTGCATTTCCTCGCCGCAGCAGACGACAGGTACACCTGAGTTGATTACGTATGTGACGATGTTGCCGCAATGTTTGCAGTAATAGAACTTCATTTGCTTCTCCTCTCTTTACCGTTGGTGAGCATATCATATTCAAAATGCTCCCGCTTTGTCAAGTATTGTAAAATGCCTGGTGCGGGGATGTCCTTGTCCTTGTACAGTCCTTGAGCAGGGTGTTTCTTGACATTGAAAAAAGGCCAAACTACAATGAAACCATCATCTCAGGGAGGAGAACCGCCATTGCGCAGCAACATGAGCCGGGGAAAAATGTTCACAAGCAGCCGCTCTGTCAGACGTGCCTCCTATCTCCCTGATGACGCTATCCAAAACCCTCAGGCGGCAATGACACATGTCCAGCCGAATACTGAGGCAGAGACGGGCTGGTTTGTCACCCCTGCATCTGCGCCGGACCAGGATGAAGACCCTTGGCAGGCCCCCTTTACGGCGCAGCCGAAGGACTGGCTCTGGGAAGACCAAGCACGCCAGGGGGCACCACCTGAGGATATGCCTGTTGAAAAGCCAAAACGGCTTTCATTCTTCTGGGCGGGCCTTTCCGCAGTTTCCCTGCTATCCATCTTCCTTTCGCTGTACACCGTGTTCAAGGCGTATCAAAGCTACCCTGCTTTTACGGCCAAAGCCAGCGCTATGGGGGAAGAGGTCTTTTTTGACGGAATTTCAATCGACGGGACAGCCGTCGGGGGGATGACAAGGCAGCAAGTTTTAATGCAGAGCCTCCAAAGGGCGGAAGCTGCCAACCCGCGTGTCAACATCAACCTGCAGGTGGACGACGCTTCTTACAGAATCACAGAAAACGAGGTTCCGTTTCAGCGCAACGTTTCCTCCGTTTTGGATGAGGCTTATTCCATTGGCCGGCAGGGCTTCCCCTGGGGCGTAGGTTCGTCTATGACGCCCTTTGAAATCAGGTGGCAGCATACCCGACAGACCGCGCGGGACAAGGCTTATTTTTCGACCCGTGTGTCCTATGACCAGTCCTCTGTGAGATCGCTGGCAGAAAGCATCGCAGCGCAGGTCAACCGTCAACCCATCAACGCGGTCATTCAGGAGTTCAATTTCTCCACCAAGGAGTTCAAAGTCACCCAGGACGTTCCCGGACGCCAGCTGTCCGGGAACGATGTCGCAAACGCGCTCATCCTGGCACTGGACAGTGGCAGGTATGACGGGATCATCCCGCTGCGCTCAACCCCGGTACTGCCGCGAGTCAGCAGCGTTGATCTGCAGAACAGTTTTACCCGGTTGGCCTCCTTTGGCACAAAAACCACCGCTGACGAAGACAGGAACAACAACATCGCGCTGGCCGCACAGGCTATCAGCGGCAAGACTATCATGCCCGGAGAAGTATTTTCCTTCAACGACACGACCGGGCAGCGAACCATTGAAAAGGGATACCGGGGCGCGCCTGCCATCCTGGGCGGCGTACTGATAGACGACGTGGGCGGCGGTGTCTGCCAGGTTTCCTCCACACTGTTCAACACCGCGGCCCTGGCCGGGATGGACATCATCAGCCGCTCTCCCCACGCCTGGCCCGTGAGTTACCTGGAAAAGGGCCTGGACGCCGCAGTCAATTGGCCGAACCTTGATTTTAAGTTCCGCAACGGCAAGGACACTCCGGTTTTTCTCATCGCTTCTTACAGCAAGCGTACTGTCACCATTGAAATCTACGGCATGCTATCCTCTCCAGGCGAGGAAATCATGCTGGAAACGCAGCTTGTGTCAACCAGCCAGCCGCCACCAGAACCCCTTTTACAGCCCAATCCAAGCCTGCCGCCCAACTCCACCAGGGAACTCAAACAGGCCCGCGTCGGTTACGTGACGGACACTATCAGGGTGTACCGCAGAAACGGCGTTGAATACAGGCGGGAAAAGCTCTTCACTTCATCCTACAGCATGGTCCAGCAAGTCATCGAGTACAATTGAATCGGTTCCAATAAAGAGGAGACGCCATGCAAAAAGGCGAAAAGAAAAAGCGGGCCATCCTTGACACGGCGGAGCGGATGTTTTTTCAGAAGGGTTACGAAGAAACCACTGTCCAGGAAATCCTTGATGCCTTGAAATGCAGCAAAGGCAGCTTCTATCATCATTTTGACAGCAAGATCGAAGTGCTGGCAGAGATCGCAGCGGAACACACGGCGGCAAGCCGCCGTCTGTATTCCGCGGTCCCGCGAAAAGATCCTACAGAAGCCTTCAACAGACTGCTTTATCATGCGGGTTTGCTCCGCAAGAGCGAGTTGAACCTGCTGCGAAGCCTCCGCGCGCTTCAGCGCAGTCAGGACGGCATACTACTGCTGGATTCGCTTCAGGAAGCGGCCATCCGGGAATTCCAAGGCGATTTTCTGCAGGTCCTGTATAAACTCAAGCAGCAGGACCTCGCGAGTTTTTCCGGCGAGGCCGCGCTGGTCATCGCGTTTCGAAGCTTCCTGACCGGCTGTTCTCTCATCTTTCAGGATACAACCGGCTTCAAGGGCGATGAATCAGTCAGGCAGGGGATGCTTCTCCTGCGCGCACTGCGCGGGCAGACAGACGCCGCACTGGGTTTGCGCGCGGGGAGTACGGTCATCGTTGAGGCCTCGGAACTGGCGGATATCCTCATGGATCTACAGGGTTTATAAGGCTTTCGGGTATGGCTTCGCAGCCGGCTTGCTTGCCAGTATTTACTGTTGTATGTATAATGATTCAATCATTTGTCTCTGGGGGAGGAAGATGCTCAAGCGCCTGTCCATTGTGTTATGCACCGCACTGCTGGCAGTTGGTACGGCATTTTCAGAGAACATACAGATCCTCACCCCCATCGCACCCGAATACCCCGTTTCTCCGGAAGTTGAAGCCTTGCTGCAGGTCGCGGTGGGGGAACTTGGCGTCACCGAAGACAGCGCGGGTCAGACAAAATACGGAATCTGGTATGGTGACGCCAAAGCCGAGTGGTGCGCCGAGTTTCTTTGCTGGTCTGTTGCCCAGGCGGAAGAACGGCTCGGCATCACGTTGCTGAACGAAAAGTTCCCGCTGTATGGGGCAGCCAACATCGGACGGGAATGGTTTCTTCGGGAAGGCCGGTATATCGCCAGGACAGGATTTGTGACTGACTGGGGCAGCCAGTGGTACACTGGAAAACAATCACAGATGGAGAAGAACAGTTATGTCCCGCAGCCTGGCGACTGGGTTTTTTTCTCCTATACACCCAGCGGCGACACGACCCATGCGGCCCTGGTTGAAGCATGTTTTCAGGACAGTTCGGGACAAATCGTCATCCAGGTCGTTGAAGGCAACAACCCTGACAAGGTGCAGCGCACGCAGTACAGACTGGAGGACTGGCGCATCCAGGGATACGGAACAGTGCATGAACTTGCGGACATCGTGCTGCGTGGCGGAGCGGTGAGCAGGAAAGTCGCCAGGCTTCAGGCCAGGTTGGCTGTCATCGGACTGCTCAGACCGGATGACGAGACCGGGGTCTATGACTATCCGACACAGGAAGCCGTCCGGGCTTTCCAGACCATGAATGGGATAACCCAGAGCGGTATCGCCAACCAGCAGACTCAGTTGGCGCTGGCAGATTTTTCCCGGAAGTGGATCATGGAACATACCGAGTTCTGGACTGTGGACGGTGCTTTTTAGCAAAGGGGAAGCTTATGCGGGATCAAATCCTTGTGCTCAACTTCAACAGCTCCTATGCCGCTGCGATCGCGGCAAAACTGCGTGCTGAGAAGATTTTCTGTAAAATCATCCCGGGAGACACGACGGCTGAAGGCGTCATCAGCGAAGAAGCATTGGGCGTGATCCTGGCTGGCGGGCTAACAAGCGTTATACCCACTTCCCTGGACGGACAGCTTCTGAGAACCGGGATCCCGGTCCTTGCATTGGGCGACGCCGCCGCCGCCGTTGCTGCCCTGCTTGGCGGGGATGTCGGGGAAGGGGAAAGCGTCAACGGTGTGGCCCCGATCAAGCTGAATCCATCCAGGATCACGGAAAGTACGGTTGAAGCCGAGCGGCTGCTGGGCACCGTATTTCCCCTTGGACTGAACGGAGATCTGGAGCCATTGGCTGAAATGGGCGATATCACCATGGGCCTTATGCACAGAGCGCTTGGCATTTACGCGCTGCAATTCCAGCTGGAACCCAACGACCCGGACATGATGAATCTGCTGCTGCGCTTCTCCCTGGACGTATGCGGCTGCACCGCATGGTGGGGTGAAGACGCGTTCATATCGATGTCAAAAGCTGAAATCGCCGATACCGCCGGGGAAGGTAAAGCTGTCTGCGTGATGAGCGGCGGGCTTGACAGCGGGGTCGCCGCCCTGTTGGCGCACAGAGCGCTGGGAGCCAGGCTGCAATGCCTATTCATTGACACCGGCCTGCTGCGCGAAAACGAAGTTGAGGATTTCGCCGCCTACTATAAAAACGCGGGGCTTAACCTTCAGATCGTCCGCGCGGAGCAGCGTTTCCTCAACGGCCTGAAGGGAATCACACGCCAATCTGACAAACGGAAGGCAGTCCTGGACACTTTATTGGCCGTACTGGACGAGACCCTGCGGGAATTGCCCTACGACCTGCTGATACAGACCAATTCCAGCAGCACCGCGGTTTTCGGTGACCAACAAATTTCCAGCGCGCCACGCATCCAGACTGACCGGCCGACCGTCACCCCGCTTGGCGGATTGTTCAAAGATGAAATCCGCCTTGTCGGCGAAGCGCTGGGCATGCCGCAGGAGATGACAAAGATGCAGTCCTTCCCCTGGACGGGGCTGGCGTTGCGCGTCATGGGCGAGTGCACAAAGGACAAGCTGGATCTTCTTCGCAGGGCCGACGCAGTGTTTACAGAAGAAATCCGCAATACTGGACTGGGCAAACGGCTGTGGAAGTATTTCGCAGTGCTGTGTGATGTCCCTTTTCATAACGAACCTGGCAACGCAGTCATCGCGCTTCGGGCGGTCAGCGCCAACCATCAGGGCAGCGATGTCCGCGCA
Source organism: uncultured Christensenella sp. (assembly GCA_964544245.1). GTDB lineage: Bacteria > Bacillota > Clostridia > Christensenellales > Aristaeellaceae > UBA6115. The sequence goes on along the minus strand of CAZJCB010000006.1, from coordinate 16,595 downwards.
ATCCCGGCGCGCTTGCCATATGACCTTCTTGAGCGTTATACGGAACGGATACTGTCAGCCCATTCCCAGGTGATAAAAGTTGTCTACGACCTGACACCGGGAAGCAGCCTGCAGCAGATCGAATGGTATTGAGCCTGGATTTCCCGGTATCCAGCAGATCTTGACAGAGGAGTACCTATGCGTCTATCACACCCAAGCGCGCCTTTCCAGGGGATTCCCGCTGAGGATGTTTTTTTTGCTGCCAATGACCAGTATGTTCAGATGGGCATCGGTTACGTGATCCTGAATATGCAAGAAGAGATGTACCCTGAACGGCCGCTGCAGCTTTACATCGACATCCAGGCCCAGACCTCCTCGCGCAACCTGTTGCTGGGCGCTGTACTTGGCCGGGCTGAGCAGATCCGCGCGTCATACACAACCCTGAAAGGGCGCATCTATACCGAGATCGCACCAGCCCAGTTTGATATGATGAGTTTTTACAGCGGGAACGGTTTCTCCATGAATGACGCCAGGGAAGAGCATCTGTTCCCCCTGCCAACCGGCAACGTGCAGCTGCCGATGGGATGCGAGTTTGCTTCCGTCCCCCTTCAGACGGTCCAGGATCAATATGCTTTTATTGCGAGGCTGAACCGATACCGCCTGTCGCCAATTTCCCATGACTTCATCACGCTTCAGATGCAGCAGCCTTACTTTTTAGCGCTGGGTTTTTACCGCGGGGGTCATCCCGTCGCTGAGATGGTGATGACGGGAACCTCCAGCGACACCTCTGCGTTGGTGATGCTCTATGTCCAGCGTGAGATGCGCAGACGAGGAATCGGGAAAGCGTTGCTGCTGTCCGCCTCTGAACTGCTGAGACAGCGAGGCGTTACCAGCGCCGTTACTCAGGTCTTCAGCGCCAACGCACCGCAGATGGGCTTGATGCGCTCGCTGAACGCGAGCAGGCGAAGGATCATCAACGCGCTCCCGCACATTGAATTCGGCTGATTATCCCGGCTTAATCCCCGCCACCGTGCCTGCAGTCAGCATGGCTGTGTTTTACCTTGGGACACAAATATGATAAAATATCATTATCTGCCAAAAAGGAGGTTCCGGCATCAATATCAGGCTGAAACTGGTCAGCGCGCTGACCAAGGTATTTAATGAATCGGAGCCTTCCGGATACCCGGAACACTGTCCCATCAGCCTTCTGCAGGGAGAAGTTTATTCGCTCCAGGCAGCTTATTGCCTCGACGAGGAGATCAGGAACGAACTTCCCTGCGTAAGCATACAAATTGACTGCGGCCTTCCTGTCCAGGTACGCCAGGTATTCGGCGTGCCCGTCCGTTTCCCGCGCTTTGGCGACAGTGACCCTCATTACCTTCATTGTTCAGGCGGCGTCTATCCCGACCTGCTCAGGAACGTGCATGACAGCGAACAGATCAGGCTTTATCCCCGCCATTGGAACTCCCTTTGGCTGGATATCGCGCCTAAGCCAGGCACAAAACCAGGCGTTTATCCGCTTTTTGTCAGCATGTACGGGAAAAACGGAGGGCTGCTGGAGAGAAGGGGCACGGAACTTGAACTCCTGAAATCAGAACTCCCGCGCCAAAAGCTGATCCACACCCGCTGGCTGCACGCAGACAGCCTGGCCTCCCGTTATCGCCTGCCCGTGTTTTCCGTGGAACACAACCGCGTCCTCCGCAATTACGTCTCCCTTGCGGCCAGGCGGGGCATAAACATGGTCCTCACCCCCATCCATACGCCACCGATAGACACCAGGCCGGGCAAAGACCGCATGACCGTACAGATGGCGGACGTGTTTGTGACTCCCGCGGGATACAGTTTCCGATTTGGGAAGCTTCGCGACTTTGTCGCGATGTGCCGGCACGAGGGCATCCGTTATTTTGAAATGGCCCACCTCTTCACACAATGGGGAGGGATGTCCGCGCCAAAAATCATGGGCATACGCGACGGCGCATACACTCAGCTATTCGGATGGGATACCGCGGCGACCAGCCCGGAGTACACGGAGTTTCTGGCGGCCTATCTCCCGGCGCTGGTCAGGGAACTTGATTACCTGGACATCCTGGACAGGTGCTATTTCCACCTGACAGATGAACCCTGGACATCCAACAGGGAGCAGTATCGGAAACTGTATGATATAGTCAGGCCCTTGCTGCCCAATGTCCGGATTTTTGACACAATGAGCGACCCGGCTCTCACTGAAGGGATCAACGTGATCCCGGTGCCTTCCGTGGACAGGCTGGAGAAGTTTAGTGGGCAGAAGCTCGCCGAGCGCTGGGCCTATTACTGCCTGGGCCAGCACCGGGACGTACCCAACACGTTCATTGCAATGCCGGGCGCGCGCACAAGGATCCTTGGCGTGCTGCTCTACCTGGGACAAATGGACGGATTTTTACACTGGGGATATAATTTTTATTTTTCACAGTATGCCCAGCATCCGATCGACCCCTATCTGAACACGGACTGCGACGGTTTCGGTCCCGCAGGCGACGCTTTCCAGGTCTATCCCGGCGAGGGCGGCCAGCCGGAAGAATCACTTCGCCTGATGCTCTTCTTCCATGCCATGCAGGATGTCCGCGCGCTGCAGCTGCTGGAAAAACTCACAAGCCGGGACGCGGTGGTTCAATTGATACATGAAGGTTTGGAAGGGGAACTGAGCATGAAAAGTTACCCTATAAACGAACGCTGGCTGTTATCCCTGCGGCACAGGGTGAACCAGATGATCAAGATGAAGGCAGGCTAAGCAGAAATGATGATGGACCGCATTCTTCCCAGGCAGGGGGCTTCCCGTGGATAAGTGGGACCACAGGTTTATGGAGATGTCACACCTGGTTTCAACATGGAGCAGCTGCATCAATGACGGCCGCTCAATAGGCGCAGTGATTGTCAAGGACAAGCGGGTGATGACGACCGGCTACAACGGCGCCGCGGCAGGCACAAAAACCTGCAAGGAACGGGGGTATTGCCTGCGGCGCAGGATGAACATCCCGTCCGGCACCAGGGCCGAAGTGTGCTACGCCATCCACGCGGAACAAAACGCGGTCATCCAGGCCGCAAGACTGGGCATCTCCATAGACGGAGGGACCCTTTACTGCACCCATCAGCCGTGTTCCGTCTGCGCCAAGATCCTGGTCAACGCCGGCATCAGACGCATCGTGTACGAGCAGGGTTATCCGGACGCTTTCGCGCTGGAAGTGCTTGGGGAGGCAGGCGTCGCGCTGGAACGATACGAATCGCAGGGTGCATGAAGAAGCTCCTCATCATACTGATGTCACTTTTCCTGCTTTTCGCGGGGTCTCCAGGTCCTGTTCATGCCCTGAACGAACGCCAGTACCTGCTTGACAGCATCTCAGTGTTGGAAACAGCCGAAATTCCTAAGACACCCCACGGCGTCCACCACTATCTGCTCATCGGCATGGACAAATGGCAGCACAACCCGGAAAACCCCGGATACAACGACGGGCTGGTCCTGCTGACACTGGATGAATTGGCGGGAAGGGTCATCGTGACCTCCATCATCCGCGACATGCTGGTCATCCGCCCTGACGGCAGCCCCGGCAGGATCAACCGTATCGTCAGGCAGTTCGGCGTCAGCGGCCTGCTGGAAACGATCAACCGTCATTTCGGTCTGGAAGTCAGTAAATACGTGTTGATGGACTGGCGGCATATCATGGAGATCATCGACGCCGCCGGCGGGGTGGACGTACAGCTGACCTCCGATGAAATCCATTACCTGAAAAATTGGGCGGTGCCGGTCAACAGCACCCTGCCGGAGCTTTACAAACCGGGGACGTATCACCTGAACGGTTTTGCCGCCGTCGTCTATATGCGCATCAGGAGATACCGTGCTTCCAACGACCTGGACACCAATGACTTCGGCCGCACTTACCGCGTTCGCACCGTCCTGAGCAATCTTGCGGGGACGCTGGGACAATCGGCGGATTTCGACAAAGCCCAGGTGCTGCTGTCCGACATCCTGAGCATCTGGGACCAGCCGTTTGACAAAAGCTTTACTTACAGCGGCATTCAGAACAACAACATTTTCACGACAGGCGCCGCCCCCAAAGACCCCCTGAGGAAACGATACGAGACCAATGTCACTATGTTGGACCTTATCGAGGCTGTCCGGATCGCCTTTGCCCTGCGCCACTGCAAGGTCGAGCAATACATCCTCCCGCAGGAAGGAACCGTCGTTCCATTCACCTACGCAAACGGGGCGGGGCAACTGCTGGATTTTGGGAAGAACCGTGAATTGCTGCACAAGTTCATGTTTCCGGAGATTTTCATCGTTTCTGAGGAGCCTCCGCAATAGCAATAATAGTATTAAATGTGCCGGAAGCCCGGCAGACTAAGGAGAAAGCCGTATGACGACATCCACCTCAAAGGCAAGGACGATGCTGAAAAGGCTCATGATCCTGTCCCTGCTGACAGCGATCTCCATCATCCTTGAGCGCTTGCTGGGGTATAACGACAAGTTGATCAGCGTATCCTTTTCTTTCCTTCCCGTCGCGTTGGCAGGCATGCTGTTTGGCCCGCTCTCCGGGGCGGCTGTCTGCGCGGCGGCAGATTTTCTTGGGGCGCTGCTCTTCCCGTCCGGGCCGCTTGACCTGCGCTTTACCTTGATTGCCGCGATCAAAGGTGGGTTGTACGGATTACTTCTGTTCCGTCCGAGCCCTCTGAGATACCACGCCATCACCGCACAGCTCCTGGTGACGCTGGTCGCTCACCTGACGCTGAACACCCTGGTGATTTCAACCATCATCGGCAAAGGTTTTTTTGCCCTGCTGCCGCTGCGGCTGGTCAAGAACCTGCTGTTCTTCCCGATAGAGTTGATCACGCTGTTTAAACTGCTGGAGTACCGCGGCAGTTTCGAGCGTTTGACAAGATGAACAGCACAGAGAGAAACCGGCAGATCCTCCAGGCGCTCGAGTCGCTTTACCCTGACGCAGGACCTGAACTGCATTTCACGAATCCTTACGAGACCCTGGTCGCAACCATGCTCTCCGCGCAGTCGACCGATGTCCAGGTCAACAAGGTGACGCCCGCTGTATTCAGGGATTTCCCAACGGCAGAGGCGATGGCTGCAGCGACTCCGGAGGTCCTTTTCCCCTATGTCCGCTCCTGCGGGTTCAAATCAAAAGCCACCAATATAGTCATGGCGGCGCGGGATATCGTCAACCATTTCGGCGGACAGGTCCCTGGAACGCTGGAAGAACTGACCAGTCTGAAAGGCGTCGGGCGCAAAACCGCCAATGTTGTCCTGGCCAATGCTTTTGGCGTTCCCGCGTTGGCAGTGGACACGCACGTATTCAGGGTGTCCAACCGCCTGGGCCTGGCAGACGCAGGAACCGTTGTAAAAACCGAGGCACAACTGATGGAAAACATCCCCCGGCCTCACTGGATCAAAGCCCATCACTGGCTGATCCTCCATGGCAGAAGGGTGTGCAAGGCGCAGCGCCCGGCATGTAAAACCTGCGCATTGTCCGCGTTGTGCGCCAATCCTCAGGTAAAGCAGCTTGCAGAATAACCAACCTATCCCATTACGCTGAAAGGGCTGACCGATCAATGGAGATGTTTCACGACTCAAGGCTGGAAGAATGCAGGGCTCCCTTTGGCGCTGTCATACCGGGCAGCGAGGTACGGCTGAGGCTTTTTGTCCGAGGCTTCGCGACCGGAGTAACCCTGCGTATCTGGAACGGCGATGAAAAGCTGATTGCCATGGCTGATCAAGGCCTTGGCGCATATGAAGCCACCATCAGGGTACCTGATCACCCTTGCCTGGTCTGGTATGACTTCCGAGCTGAAGACGAGCGTGGGCACAGGCTTTATTATGGAAACGCCAGGGACAGGATGGGCGGTACGGGCACCCATTACCAGGACCCGCCGCCCAGTTACCAGATCACGGTGTATGACCCCGCTTTCTCCCCGCCGGAGTATCTGCGGGAAGGCATCATGTACCAGATCTTCCCGGACCGTTTCCATCGAAGCAGGCTGCCCGTCAGCGAGCGGAAAGACCGTGTTTTACATATGGATTGGCATGAGGACCCGATGGTCACTACCGATCCGCGAAGCGGGGACAATTGGGCGCTGGATTTTTTCGGAGGTGACCTGGACGGTATCAGGGAAAAGCTGCCTTACCTTCAGAAACTTGGGGTGACCGTCCTATACCTCAACCCGATTTTTAAAGCCAGGAGCAACCACCGGTACGACACCGGGGACTACATGCAGGTTGACCCGCTGCTGGGAGACGAAAGAGACCTGAGCATCCTTTGCAGGGAAGCGAAAAAGCTGGGCATACGCGTGATGCTTGACGGGGTGTTCAGCCACACTGGCGAAGACAGTCTGTATTTTAACCGGTATGGCACATATCCTTCCGTTGGCGCCTCGCAAAGCAAGGATTCCCTCTATTATTCATGGTACCGCTTCCGTCAGTTCCCGGATGATTACGCAAGCTGGTGGGGCATTCCCACCCTGCCGGAAATCAACAAGGAAGATGAAGGTTTCCGCGAATTCATGCTGGGAAAAGACGGGGTTGCCCGTCATTGGCTCAAAGCCGGCGCCAGCGGTTGGCGGCTGGACGTTGCGGATGAACTGCCGGTGCGTTTCCTGCAGGATCTGCGCAAGGCAGTCAGGAAAGCCAAAAGCGACGCCGCCCTGATGGGTGAAGTCTGGGAGGACGCCAGCAATAAGGTGGCCTATGGCGCGATGCGCAGCTATGTATTGGGGGATACTCTGGATACCGTGATGAACTATCCGCTGCGGGAGGTTCTGATTCGTTTCCTGACCCATGAAGCGCCGGCTGCCCAGGTCGTCAGGGTGCTGCGCTCCCTGCAGGAAAACTACCCCATACCATTCTTTTATTCCCTGATGAACCTGATGGGCAGCCATGATCGTGCCCGCATCCTGAACCTGCTGGTCAAACATGACTACCATCACCTGCCCAACCATGAGCGCCGAGGTTTGAAAATGAAGGCCGTGCTTCGCGAATTGGCCAGGAACAGGCTGGAGAAAATGCTGGCAATCATCATCGCGCTGCCAGGCATGCCCAGTCTGTACTACGGCGACGAAGCCGGGCTGGAAGGCGCCGCGGACCCTTTCTGCAGGGGAACTTATCCCTGGGGCCGTGAGGACGGCGCGATTCTGGAAATGGTGCGCAAGGCATTCCGGCTGCGTCATGAACGGCCTGTCCTGCGCAGGGGGTATATGGACATATCCCATGAAGGGGAGGATACCCTGGTGATCCATAGATACGCCAGGGACGGCCTGGACGCCTTTGGGAACCCTCTGGAGGACGAACCCTACACGCTGCGGATCACAAGGGACAGCCGGCGCGTTTAGTCCAGTGGAGTGCCCAGCATAAATTACACAATGATTTCATAGAAATGTAACATTTTCTTGACAATTCTGGCCCTCTGCGATACGATAACATTGAAAACATGGAATTTGACGGAGGTCACCATGAAACTGATCAATCACAGGCGACTTGCCTGCCTGCTTTTGGCGGTATTCCTGCTGTCGCAGATGGCCTCGGCGGCGGCGGAAGCCTATCCTTATACCGCCTATGCTACGGACTCTGTGCGCCTGCGCGGAGGCCCGTCCAGCAGCGCGGATGTTCTGGCTGCCATCAGGAAAGGCGACGCGGTCGCAGTATCAGGTACTGACGGCAGTTACCGTGTGGTCGAGTATGAGGGAAAGAAAGGCTATGTCGTTTCGTCCTTTCTGAGCGCAGAAACATCCCCGGACGAAAGCCTGGCGCTTCCGGAACCGGTTGCTGCTTCCCAATACCGCCTGTTGACAAACGGCAGCGAAGGCGCTCAGGTAAAGGCCTTGCAGCAAGCGCTTCAGGAACTTGGATACTACGAAAAAACCATTGACAGCAAGTTTGGCAGCGGCACCGGACAGGCTGTAAGCGCATTCCAGGAAAAAAACAGCCTTGGCGTGACCGGAGACGCGGATCCCGTGAGCCAGTCGCTGCTGTTTGAAGGAGAGCCGGTCAACTCACGTGGCGTAAAGGTTCAAGTCCAGACCCTGCCGCCGATTCCCGGCGTCACGATGCGTCCGGGGGACCGCGGCGACGCTGTGGTCAGCATGCAGCAAAAGCTGAAAACGCTCCATCTGTATTCCGGCCAGCCCGACGGCGTTTACAACAGCGAAACAGAAAGCGCTGTCCGTGCGTTCCAAAAGGTGAACAATCTCACAGCGGACGGAATCGCCGGGGAGAAAACCCAGGCGCAGCTGGCGCAAGCCATTCTTCAGCCCTCCTCATCACAGCAGACGCCTGCCCAGATCGGAGAAACCACAATTTATAACCCGCAGGAGGAACCCGCCGCGGTCTATCCCTATACAACGACTGCAGCCGCCTCCGTCAACCTTCGCAAGCGCGCTTCCACATCTGCCATGCGGCTGATCACTATCCCCCAGGGCGCTTCCCTGGAAGTGCTGGAAGACACAGGCAGTTATCTCAAAGCAAGCTACCGGGGTTACACAGGGTATGCGATGAAAGATTTCATCAACGTACCGGAGCAGTACCTGACAGGCAAAGTGCTGGATATGAACACGGATGCCCGCGTCAAGTATGAGACGCTGACAGTCGGAGCGGAGGGCAGGAAAGTCCGCGCCCTTCAGCAGGCTCTGTCAGAACTTGGTTTTTACGGCAATCAAGTGGACGGGAAATTCGGCGCCGGCACGACGGCCGCGTTGAAAGCGTTCCAAAAGAAAAACAACCTTCGCGAAACGGGGATCGCACTGCCTGAATTGCAGCAGCTGCTGTTTGAGCAGCGTGTGCGCAGCAGCAGGGGCAGTCTGGTGCTTGTCAAAACGCTCCCCCCCGTCGACGGCCTGACGCTGGCGCAGGGCGATTATGGCGACGCGGTGTATGAGTTGCACCAGATGCTGATGAAAAGCGGCCATTACGACAGCACGGTCGGTTACGAATTTACCCGGGCGACCGCGCTGGCCGTCAGCGCCTTCCAGAAAGATCACAGCATCAAGGTCACCGGCAAAGCGGACAGCTTCACGATGCTCGCTCTGAAAACGAACCTCTCCGTCCAATCCCCCGGCCCTGGGTCAGATTTGCCGGTACAGACGCCCCCGACAGAAGATAATGTCACCGTCGTCCGCAGCGGAACCCGTGGCATGGCAGTCAACAGGCTGCAGTCCAGACTGGTGGAACTCGGTTATTACAGCATCACCCCTGACGGCGAATTCAACGGCGATGACATCGCGGCGTTAAGGCAGTTCCAGCGCGTCAATGGCCTTGAAATTGACGGCATCGCAGGGTTGGCTACCCAGCAGACGCTGTACGCTTCCTATGCGCTGCGCGCCGACGCGCAGGCAGTCCCCTTCACGCCCGCCCCCCCGTCCGGAAACGCGCTGAAACTCGGCTCTTCCGGCAACGACGTCCGTGCGATGCAATCCCGCCTGATCACCCTCAAATACCTCACCGGCACCGCTGACGGGATATTCGGCACGCAGACCGCGGCCGCTGTCACCTCCTTCCAGAGAACCAACAATTTAGGCGCGGACGGCATCGCGGGTGACCAGACAATCAGCGTCCTCTACAGCGCAGGCGCAAAGGCCTATACACAGCCCCAGGAACCTGCACCACAGCCGGGCAGTACGCAAAAGGTTGCCCTGGAGATTGGAGACACAGGCAGCGTAGTGGCGGCCATGCAGTTGAAACTGATTGCACTTCGCTACCTCACAGGCAGCGCCGACGGCATGTTCGGCCCCAGTACCTTCCTTGCGGTCAAGACATTCCAGGAAAAGAACAAACTGGAAGCCGACGGGATTGCCGGAAGCCTGACCCTTGCCAAACTGGACTCCAGTTCGGCTGTCGCAAATAACGGTGTCATTATGCCGCAGGTGACACCGGCACCACAGCCGCAGCAGCCTGCCGCGCCGGCATTTGCCAAGCCGAAAGCCAGCGAAGTCCGCTTTGCCAACTGGTATACGGAGATCCGACCGATCGCGCAGCGACTCCGCAACGTCATCGTTTATGACATTGAGTCTGGAAAACATTATAATTTCCGACTTTTCAGCCTGGGCAAACACGCCGACGGCACCACGGTCACAAAGGACGACACCGCTGTTATGAACAGCGTCCTTGGCATGAACAACTGGACGCCGCGCCCGGTATGGGTCATTTTCAGCGACGGGCGTGTGTATATGGCTTCGACGCACAGCCACGGGCACGAAACAGACTACATTGCCGGCAACGAACTGACCGGTCATCTCTGCATCCATTTCCCCCGCGAAATGGAGGAGGCAGCCCTGACCGGCCCGTACGCCGTTTCCCATCAGAACGCCATCCTGGCAGGCTGGGACCTGACGCAGAATATGGCAAAATGATAAATACAGCAAAGGACAGCCAGATGATTCTCATTGCGGTGGACGGCCCCGTCAGCGCCGGGAAATCCACATTGTGCGACGCGCTGGCCAGAAAGCTGAATATCCTGCATCTGGACACCGGAGCGATGTACCGCGCGATCGGTCTGTTTGCGATTGAACAGGGCATCCCCCCTGATGACGGGGAAGCGCTGAACCGGGCAATGCTGGAGGGCGCGGCACATGTCAGCGTGCAGTACCAGGATGGACGGCAGCTGACGTTACTCAACGGAGAAGACATTACGCACAGGCTTCGCGAAGAGGCTGTCGGAGCGGCAGCTTCAGCCGTGTCCCGATTTCCATCGGTGCGCCGGTATTTGGTCAGTGCCCAGCAGCAGTTTGCCAGGGAACGAAGCCTGCTGATTGACGGGCGCGATATCGGAACGGTCGTACTGCCTGACGCAAAGGTGAAAATCTTCCTGACGGCCAGCCCCGAAGCCCGCGCGCTCCGGCGGTATACGCAGTTGCTCTCCTCCGGCGTAAAAGCGGATTATCCGAAGGTTCTGGCTGACCTGCTTGCCAGGGACGCACAGGACCAGGGCAGGGCCTGCGATCCCCTAAGACCGGCTGAGGATGCGATTGTCCTGGATACTTCTGCAATGAGCTTTGAGGAGTCGCTGAACAGCATGCTGAGGATCGTCAGGGAGCGGTATGCGCTCTGATACCGGCGAAGCGCCGAAGACCCCGTTCTACCAGTTCGCGCGCAGGCTTCTGGCCATTCTCTGCGCGGTCTTTTGTCCATGCGAGGTGGTGAACCCTGAAGGTTTCCGGATCAAAGCGCCATTCATCCTGATTGCCAACCATCAGAGCATGCTGGACCCCGTCCTGCTGGCAATCAAGCTCAAAGGATACGAAATCCGCTTTATCGGGAAGAGGGAACTGAACAGGAACAGGATACTCAAATGGATTTTTGACCACCTTCACATGATTGCGGTTTCAAGGCACATGAGCGACCTTTCCGCCATGAGGGGGGCCGGTGAGACGCTCAGACAGGGTCATGTGCTGGGCATTTTCCCTGAAGGAACGCGCCGGCAGGGAAAGCCGATGCAGGTCGTTGAGTCAGGCGTCAGTTTCCTGGCGCTGCGAAGCCGGGTCCCCCTGCTCCCGGTCTTCTTTACCAGGAAGCCCGGAATCTTCAGGAAAGGCAAAATGGTTGTCGGCCCCCCGATATATTATGAAGACCTGCTGACTGAAGGGCTGGACAAAAAGGCAAGCGATGCGTTAAATGGCCGCATTCAAAAGGTGTTTATCGAAATGAGCAATAAAAACAATCAAAGTACAATCGGTGCGTGATTTCATTTTGCCGAAAGTGTAAACTAAGGTGTTGGGAGATTTGTTGACAGAATGCCGATCCGTGTAGCAGCGAACGCGGGATTTTGTATGGGCGTGAGCCGCGCAGTCGACCAGGCGCTCAAAGTCGCGCAGCAGGCGGGAGAACAGGGCCTGAAGGCGTTCTCGCTCGGCGAGTTGATCCACAACCCTGAAGCGATCAGAACGCTCAGTGAACATGGCCTGACCCCGATCCACTCACCCAAGGAAGCTTCGGGCGGTGTCCTGGTCGTCAGAAGCCATGGTGCATCCCCTGATTTGGTAGCAGAATGCAGGATTTACGCAGAAAAAATAGTTGACTGCACCTGCCCTTTCGTGCATCATGTTCAGCAGTTGGTTCTTGACTTCAGCAAGGACGGTGCTCCGGTCATCATCCTGGGGGACCCGGACCATCCCGAAATCAAAGGGATCCTGGGCTGGTGTCAGGGCGAACGGTATGTCATCCAGGACGCTTCTCAGATTGCCGGCCTGCCTGAAAGCGCAGCAGAAGCGATGGTGGTCAGTCAGACTACTTTTCCCCCATCCTCCTGGACAGAGCTGACTGAAGCCTTGAAAGCCCGTTTTCCCGGCCTGCAGCTCAAGAACACGATCTGCCGGACCACCGGTATCAGGCAGGCTGAAGCTGAGGAACTGGCGAAAGCAGCGGACCGGATGATTGTGGTCGGCGGAAGGCAGAGCGCAAATACGCGCAAACTTGCCGAAACCTGCCGCCGTTGGTGCCCGGAAACCTACCTGGTAGAAAAAGCGGCTGATTTGGCAGACTACCCCATGGACCCGGTAAAAGAAATGATTGGCATCACCGCTGGTGCATCAACACCGGCGTGGTCACTTAAGGAGGTTGTTGACTTTATGAACGACATGGAACTGAACGAACAGACCCAGAACCCTGACATTGCCAAAGAGCTGCCAGAAGAAATGGCCGCGGAGCAGGCTGCGCGGGAAGAGGCCACGGAAGTTGCAGATGCTGCAGCTGAACTGACGTCCGGCGCTGCCGAACCTGAATCCGCCCCTGAGCAAACGCCGGCGCCAAGTGAAGAAGTGCAAGCGGAAAGCAAAGCGGTACCGGAAATACAGGTCCACGCTGCCATTGTAAAGGCACCTAGCTTTATGGATGAAGTCGCCGCGAATATCGCGCGTATTCGGTCAGGTCAGACCGTCACCGGAAAGGTTGTTCAAATCACCGATGACGAGGTCTGTGTCAACATCGGATACAAATCCGACGGCCTGCTCAAGCGGGTCGAGCTGGTTGACAAAGACACCAAGCTGGGAGATGAAATCGAAGTTGAAATCGTCAAGGTCAACGACGGAGAAGGAAACGTCATTCTTTCACAGCGGAACATCGTCAACCGGAAGGTCTGGAACGAACTGATGGAAAAGCACGCAAAAGGCGAGCTGGTTGACGGTGTCGGCAAAGAAGCCGTCAAGGGCGGGCTGCTAGCCATCGTAAACGGCGTGCGTGCCTTCATCCCTGCTTCACATCTCGCCCAAAGATATGTGGAAAAGATTTCCCAGTTCGTCGGCCAGGAGATGAAACTGAAGATCATCGAAGTCGACGAGAGCAAGAAACGCGTCGTCGCAAGCCGTAAGGAAGCGATGGCCATTGAAAACGAAGCCGTGAAAGAAGCGGTGTGGGGAAAACTCCAGGAAGGCGCCATCATCAAGGGCGTCGTCCGCCGCTTCACGAACTTTGGCGCTTTTGTCGATTTGGGCGGGGTGGACGGCCTGATCCACGTCTCAGACCTCAGTTGGAACCGGTCGGTATCGCCAAATGAAGTCCTGCAGACCAACCAGGAAGTGGAGGTCAAAATCCTGTCCCTTGACCGCGAGCGCGAACGTATCGCTCTGGGGTACAAACAACTGCAGCCGCGCCCCTGGGACAATGTCGAGCAAAAGTACCCGGTCGGCACCATCCTGACCAGGAAAATCGTCCGCGTCAGGCCTTTCGGCGCATTCATCGAGCTTGAGCCCGGCGTGGACGGGCTGGTTCATATCTCGCAAGTCGCGCATTCACGTGTGGAAAAGATCGAGGACGCGATCAGCCCCGGCCAGGAAGTCAACGTCAAGGTGCTGTCCGTCGACCCGATCGCAAAGCGCATCAGCCTCTCAATCCGTGAAGCGCTGGAAGACAACGCGCTTCATTATACTGCCGATATCCCGGGAGAACGCGCGGAGGCGACGCATCAGTCTGATGCCGGCGAAACCTATTCACCTATTTCTGCGGACAATGAAGAGACAGATTTCGATAGGCCTGAAACCACGCTTGAGATGGCAATGCGGAAGGCCCGTGTTGAACTGGAAGCGCAGGAAAACAGGGAAACCGAAGCAGCGGCCCAAATATCCGCAGCGGAAGAAACCACGGCAGAAGAACCTGCTGCAGACAAACCGGAGGCTGAAGCCTAAGCTGCCTGTAACTTTATCAACATTGCACGCCGCGCCAACAGCGCGGCGTTTTTGCACTTAAAACCCCGCCTTTACTATAGGCGGGGCTGTGGCACAGGCCTGATATATTAGAACTTCAGGGGATTCAGGCGGATCGAGGGCCCCATGGTGGTGCTCAGGTACAGCGACCTGAGATAGACGCCCTTCGCCGTGGATGGCTTCGCCTTGATGACCGCCTCCATCAGAGCGCCCAGATTCTCAACGAGTTTACCCTCCTCAAAGGAAACTTTACCGATGGGGCAGTGGGCAATGGCGGTTTTATCGATACGGTATTCTACCTTACCGGCCTTGATGTCCCCAATCGCCCTGGCGACATCCACCGTGACCGTCCCTGACTTGGGGTTGGGCATCAGGCCTTTGGGGCCCAGGATGCGGCCGATCTTCCCGACGACGCCCATCATGTCCGGGGTCGCGATGCACACGTCAAAACCGAACCAGTTCTCTGTCCTGATCTTTTCCACCATATCAGCGTCGCCGACAAAGTCCGCGCCCGCAGCCCTGGCTTCCTCAGCCTTGTCGGCCTTGGCGAAAACAAGCACGCGCACTGTTTTACCTGTCCCGTGGGGCAATACGACAGCGCCGCGGACCTGCTGGTCAGCGTGGCGGGGATCTACGCCCAAGCGGATGGAGAGTTCAACCGTCTCATCAAACTTGGCTTTGCCGGTCTGCTTGACCAGCGCAATGGCATCCGCGGGGTCATAGAGCTTTTTCTCGTCAATGAGCTTTTTGGACTCAAGGTATTTTTTTCCGTGTTTCATATCTTGTACCTCCCTGTGGTGTTAGCGGCGCAATGTCCTCCCACAATTATGCTTTATTCCTCGACAGTGATGCCCATGCTGCGGGCGGTTCCCTTTACCATGCTCATAGCGGCTTCAATGCTCGCGGCGTTCAGGTCCACCATTTTGGTAGATGCGATTTCGCGGACCTGGTCCTTGGTCAGCTGCCCGACCTTCGTTTTGTTTGGCTTGGCGCTTCCGCTCTCAATGTTCAGTGCCTTCTTGATCAGGACAGGCACCGGCGGCGTCTTGGTGATAAAAGTGAAGGAGCGATCAGAAAAAACGGTGATGACGACGGGAATGATGTAGCCGGCCTGCTTTGCCGTCCTCTCGTTGAATTCCTTGCAGAATCCGGGAATGTTGACGCCATGCTGGCCCAGCGCCGGGCCGATGGGGGGCGCAGGCGTCGCCTTGGCTGCGTTGACTTGCAGCTTGATGACAGCTGTTACTTTTTTTGCCATGGTGTGGCTCCTCCTAAAGTGTTGTGGTTATGGCGGCGCTGAGCGCCTCCCACGAAGGGACAAACTGGTTCCTGCCGGTCAGACCTTTTCCGCCTGGTCCAGGTCGATCTCAACCTGCATTTCCCGGCCCAGGAACATCTTGACTTTGACCTGCAGCTTGCTGTGGATCACGTCCACAGCCTCCACGATGCCGGTGAAGTTCTCCAGCGGGCCGGAAACGATCCTGACTTCCTCGCCGACTACAAGCTTGGTGGCCTCAGCCTGGGGCTGGCTGTTCATCATGGTCTCAAACTCAGCTTCCGTCAGCGGGACCGGCTTGCTTTCCGGGCCGACAAAGCCTGTGACGCCGCGCGTGTTGCGCACAACGTACCAGGACTCGCTGGTGATGATCATTTTAACAAGCACATAGCCAGGGAAGGTCTTGTGCTGGGTGGTGATGCGCTTTCCGTTCTTGATCTCGGCGACTTCCTCCATAGGGACCTGGACTTCCTGGATCAGGTGCTGCATGCGGTTGTTCTCAGCCGCCTTCTCCAGGTTGTCCTTCACCTTGTTCTCATAACCGGAATAGGTATGCACAACATACCACGCGGGCGTTCTTTCGTTCTGGCTTAAATCCTGTTCAGGCATTCTGTCTCCTATCAGGCTGCCCACCTGGACAGTAGCTTGACCACTTCGGTCGACCCCATGTCCAGAAGGCCGATGACAACCCCCATGAAGACCATGAACAGCAAGACGATCAGGGTGGAGTTGATCAGGTTCTGCCTGGTCGGCCAGGTCACCTTGCGCAGTTCGCGCCAGGTATTCATAAAAGGTTTAGCGATATTGGCAGGCAATTGCTTCAGGAAAGAAATGACCCGTTCAAAAAAGTTGGGCTTGTCTTTCCTGGCGGTTCCCTGCTTTGCTTTCTGTTCGGACATCTGCCTTACCTCGTTTCGCGGTGAGCTGTGTGCTTTTTGCAAAAACGGCAATACTTTGTGAACTCAATGCGCTCCGGGTTGTTCTTCTTGTTCTTGACCGTATTGTAATTGCGCTGCTTGCACTCATTGCACGCCAGCACAATGTTGGTCCTCGCTTCCTTCACTGCCATAATTCAAACCTCTTTCTGTAAGGCCGGTTGCGGCTCAGTCTTCGATGACCCTGGCGACGGCGCCGGAACCGACCGTGTGGCCACCCTCGCGGATAGCGAAACGCAGGCCCTGCT